>QMPZ01000094.1 GCA_003648815.1 Candidatus Aerophobota bacterium
CTTCGCTGCTCCCCCCTTTTCAAACCTCAAGAATTCAGATGGAGCTGCTTTCCCCTGAGCGACTTAGGGAAATGACTTTTTTGCGAAGCAAAAAAGGAGGGCTCCCAGGAAGCGAAGGGGAAAGCAGCTCCATCTATAGACATCGAGAGACCCGAAGGGCTAACTTATCAATGAATCCATCTTTATGGAACTTTATTAGCACGTTTTTATTTTTTGTCAAGAACTACAGGAACAGTTACGTAAACCCAAAGCTTTTGACGAGCCTGTGATATATTGCTATACTTAAATTCATAGTGTCAAGTATTTTGTGTCTGGGAAAATCTTTCCTTCTCATCTTTTTCAATATGGGTTTTGCCTTGTAAATTTCCTGTGGACTCTCCTGCTCCACTTCTCATTTAGCTCTGTCGAGACGAGGTAAAGAATCTTTTCTATGACTTTTACATAAGAGAAGACCTCTATGGTCTTGGTCCTTATATTTATTATACTACAAGGAGGAAGTATCATGAGCGAAATATTTGGCAAAAAGGAAGACAAAAAGCAAAAGATAAAAGAGAGAGCTTTAGCACCACCGGGGCATCCAATCCATACCCTTATGGAAGAGCATAAAATTCTTCTACACTTTGCTGATGAACTAATGAATATCGCGCAGAAGGTTAAACAAGTTAAAGATTTAGTCTCAGTTGGCGAAGAGATGGAACAATTAAGCCATATTGTAGAACATCTCAAAGACTCAGAAAGCCATTATGTGCGGGAAGAAAATGTCCTGTTCCCATATCTTGAAAAACATGGTGTTACACAACCGCCGGCAATTATGTGGTTAGAGCATAACCAGATAAGGGAAATCAAGAAAAAGCTTTATGTGGTTGTGGAAGAGCATAAAAGTATAGGGCTGCATGATTTTGCCACAAAATTAACCGATGTTTCAACATCTTTAGGTGATATCCTTCAAAGTCACTTTTACAAGGAAAATAACATACTTTTTCCCACAGCATTGAAGGCAATTACAGAAAATGAATGGATAGATGTTAAAAAGCAATTTGATGAACTTGGGTATTGTTGCTTCACGCCTGAATCTGCAAAAGAAGTCCCACAAAAAGCAGAAATAACTATACCTGAATCTGCAGACAAAAGGGAAATTGTATTTGAAACAGGAAGCTTTTCCAAGGAAGAAGTGGAAGCATTGCTTAACACTTTACCTGTAGATATCACCTTTGTGGATAAAGAAGATACAGTCCGATATTTCAACCAATCGAAAGAGAGAATATTTCCGAGAACAAAGGCGGTCATCGGTCGCAAGGTTCAGCAATGCCACCCGCAGCAGAGCGTTCATAAAGTCGAGCAGATATTGACTGGTTTTAAGAACAATAAACTTGATGTCGCAGAGTTCTGGATAAATCTGAAAGGCAGGTTAATTTACATACGATACTTTCCAGTTCGTAAAAATGGTGAATATCTTGGAACTTTAGAAGTGACGCAGGATATTACTGATATAAAGAAAATAGAGGGAGAAAAGAGATTATGAAAAAATTATTATGAAGGCAACGTCGCCTAACACGGTGTTTGCAGTTCGCTCCGCTCACCTGAATGCCTTTGGTACTTCGTAAACACGCGAAACATTACTCAAACATCCTCCAGCTAATAACTTAGATAGAAGGACTTTCCGATAGAATTTTAACTACAGTGGTTTTTAAAGTAGAACTCCAGGGCAAAGTCCCTCATCCACCACGCTTTTTTAGAAGCTGCTAACGCTGGCTTTACCATTAAATATTTTCTTTTTAATGCCGATAAATAACACAGGGGAGAAAATTCATTTTTCTGTTTATTTGGCACGCTTCAACCTTCTGTGAAGCGGGTTATCATTTTTATAAAGATAAAGTGTTGCTGGTTACTTTAAGACTTGTCTTCACGAGCTTTTGCACAGGAAGAATAAGTTTCTTGAATTACATGGTAAGGATAAAGGAAGATTGTGCCCTATTTAAAGAAGGTGATAGGTAAGATAAACTCTCAGATAGTTCAAATAAGACGAGAACTTAAGCTTTTTGGAAGCCCACCCGACAAAGAAGACAATGTTAACAATCAGCGGTAAGTTAGGTCCTTGAAGAAGGAGACTAAAACAGGGCCGGGGAGGAGGTGATAAGATTAGAAAGGTAAATAGGCCCATTAGCCTGGGTAAGGAAAGATTTTCCAGAAAAGAAGTGTCGAAAGATTAGTTTCTCTTCTGGAGACTTTCCACAAAAGGATGAATCATGCCGTTTATTTAATTTCCAAGGAGAGCAGGATGAGAAAAATTAAGCCTCTTTTACTAATTTTTCTTGTTTTACTCGTGGTATATCTTCCTCTTGGTTTAGCCTCTGCACAACCTTCTTTGCAGGAGCTTAATACCCTCAGAATCACCGCAAAAGGAACAGTTGATGAGAAAGGTAATTTAAAGATAAATCTTGACTGGAGATTTCCCACCAATGCTCTTTATATCCAGATAAAGAAAAATTTTCCCAGTCCTTACGTCATCCTCAGAGAATTTACTTCTCAAAAGTCAGCTTTTGAAGTAGCTAATGCCAGTATAGAATATGATGACGCTGAAAGAGCTCTTCATGTGACCGCCGAATTTCTGGGGGCAGCCGTTAACAAAAAGGGACGCTGGGAAATCGATATGGGCAAAGGAACAGACTGTATCTTGCTGGAAAAACAGAGAGGTATATTCTTGCAGGTAACCCCCATAGATTCTCAGATGATTCTGGTGATGGATATGATGGTGAGTCTTCCCCGGGAAGCTTTCAATGTAAGGTATAACGAAGAGAAGGGACTTCTTACCTATTCTCTCCCCAGAAAATCTGCCACAGGTTACTGCGAGCTTGATCTCTCTCTTAGATGTAAATCTCACCTTATGGCTGCCACCTACAAGGTATATGGAAATCCTGACATATCTGAGGGAAGTATGTGGGTAGCTAAAGCAGTCTTTAAAAATACAGGGGAGTGTAATATTCGAAATTTAAAGGTAAGTTATAAATTGGGTGAATATTCAGACTGGTCAATCCCCCACACTTATTCTCTTATTGTTCCCGGGGGATGTGTGGTAGACCTTTATTACCCGGTAATCTCATCAAAAGTCACCCAGCTTTTGACTCGCACTCCGGTTGATGTACAGATAAAATACAGCTATCAGGATGAAGAAGGAAATAAATATGAAGATATCAGCGGCGAGAGGATAGAAATACTGGGGATAAACCAGATAGAATTTTGCAATTTGACTCCGGAGGAGAGAACAGGTACCTGGGCTGAGTACTTTTCTAATGCTCCTCTTCTGGCAGCCTGGGTTACCCATCTTGACCCTCCGGTTAAAGCCCTTGCTGGAATGGTATCCCAGTTGGCTGGAGGAGTTCCTACTGCACTGGATCCGGAATCAGCTATCAAGTTCTGTAGAGCCCTCTATGAGCTTGAAATTGCCAATGGTCTGGTTTATCAGACTCCTTCTGGATTTCTACAAGAATACGCACCAGGTCAGGATATCAAATACCCCAGGGATGTTTTAAGGGATAAATCCGGAACCTGCGTTGACCTTGCCATACTTTATGCCAGCGTATGTGAGGCAGTAGGTCTTGAAACTATATTGATTCTTATTCCTGGGCATTGCTTTCCAGTGATTGTTCTCCCTGGGGGAGGGCTTTTACCTGTTGAGTGCACGGCCATAAGCGGGGCTGCAGTAGGTGGGCCCCAGGGACAGGCTTTATCCTTTGATAAGGCTGTAGAGCTTGCCTCCAAGGAACTTCAAAACCTTCAGATGGGAATGTACTATTCGGTTAATGTGGAGGAGATGTGGCAGCAGGGGCTGGTAAGTCCGGAACTTCCAAGGTTAGAAGCAGACATTCTGCAAAGATGGGGATGGCAGCTACCCCAGGCTCAGGCGCAACGACAGGCTCCTGGCGGTGGTCCAGTAGAGGAAAGAAGGCAGGGTGCAGAAAGACAGGTAACCACTGTAAATGTTAACAAAAGATATTCAAGCCAGCAACACGGATGCTCTTTTTTCTATCCTGAGGGATGGCGGGTTCAGGAAAATCAGGATAATATTAGCGTGGGAGAACCTCAGAATCTTGCCTGGATAACTATGTGGAGGATAACTCAGAATGTTGATCCCCAAACTTACCTTAAAAATGCAGAAGATTACTTAAAACAAAACTGGCAAAACTACACCGTAACATCAAGAAGCGAAGTTAAAATAAATTCCATTGATGCTTTGAGAGTTGATGGTCACTACACTCCGGTGCAGGGAAGAGTTGAGATATTCACCATACTGGTCTTACATCAGAACAACCAGGCAAAACTCATGGTAGGATCAGGAGTTTTGAAGGAACAGTATGCCAATCTTTCCCCTGTGATGGAGAAGATATTTGGTAGCATTACCCTTGTTGATGCCGGACAAACAACTGCTCCCCGCCAAGCTCAACAGCAAACCCAAAGATACACAAGCGGGCAGTATAAATTCTCCTTTGATTATCCTGAAGGATGGAAAGTTCAGGAACAGCAAGGAGTGGTAAATATAAATGAACCTCAGAATCTCGCCTGGGTGAGTATGTGGAGGATAACCCAGAATATTGATCCCCAGACTTACCTGCAAAATGTGGAATCCCAGCTAAAACAGCAATGGCAAAACTACACCGTAACATCAAGGAGCGAGGTTAAAATCAACTCCATTGATGCCTTAAGAGTTGAGGGAGAGGCGACCTCTCAGGGAAAGGCCTGGGTTTTTACCTTACTGGTCTTACATCAGAACAACCAGGCAAAACTTTCAGCATGCTCCGGGATTATAAAGGAAGAATACGCTAATCTTTCTCCTGTCCTGGAAAAAATACTTGGCAGCATCAGCCTTCTTGATGTAGCTACCTCCTCCCGGCAAACTCAACAGCCTCAACCTGCCCGGCAAACCCCAGATGGCTCAGAAGGGATTAAGATCTTGAGAAACATGGCTCGGGGGGCAAATCCACCACTTTCCCAGATGACTCCACCTTCCGATTGGGTTCATGTTGGCCATCCCACAATTTTTATGCTAAAACTCATCCGTCCTCCTGACTGGAAGGAAGAAGTTATGCAGGATCCTTCAGGATACTATGGTGGACTGAAGATCATATCCCCTGATGATCAGGCAAATCTGTATGTTTACTATTCTGTAGTCTTTGGAGCCGTTACTCTTGAAGAGGGGATTAGAGAAGGCATCCGTCTTCTCACCGGTTCCTGTCCACAGGTAGATATTGTGGTTGAGGATGAGCTGCACAAATTTGTCTCAGCCATGTGGCCAGGAGCTGACGCACGCTTTGTTGCCTTTCGTCATGAGGGAAAAGTAGGAGTTCTTTTGTGTATGATTTTTCCAATGAGTGGCGGGCAGAGTACTCAGCTCCATCTCAAGGGATGCATAGGTCCGGCAGATAAGTTCGACAGTCTTACAAAAGAGGTTTTCCTTAAAGTTTTTGGATGGGTGGGTGCTGGAGGTTATATTACACCTGCACCCCGAGGATGAAACTCAGAGATAGTTCAGCAGGATCCCCAAACCCATTGCATACATTGGGAACTTTAAAAGGAGTAAAAAGATGAGGAAAAGATTTACAGGGGTTGCAGGTGGCTTGATTTTAATGTTGGTTTCAAGCACTGCCCTATCTCAACTTAGCTCTCCTTTTCAGCCACTGCAACCTCAACCTGGTCAAACTCCAAAGGTAGCAGGATGGTTCAGGTATCAGATGTCCGAGTTATTTGGGATCACCCATCCTATGGCTGTAACCTACATTGAATATCCCAGGGACTGGCAGGTAATACCTGATTACTATTAAAGGAGAGTGACTTTTTCCAAAGATTCTAATGGGACCATTTCCTTTACCCTTTGTCCCATGATGGAATTGATGGATCCTACTCAACGCACGGCATCCAAGTTCTTCCAACTTTTATTTCAAGAGATAAGTCAAAGAGTGGGCGACCTTAGGATAGTCAAGCAGGACTTTCCTCAATTTCAAAACATTGCTGGAACGATAGTCAGTGAGGGAAGAGTTGAACTTCAGGGAACTGAAAATAATATTGCTATGAGCTACTATGTTTGGATTAACTACGGTTACTCCTCACAATATTCATTTAGCTTAGGCACTGCCATCTTTGCCGTTAGTCAGGCTCCCAGTTCCCAATTTGTAGATATCAAAAGATACATTTTTGATCGGATGGTGAAGAGCTTTGTAGATAGTATTCCCAAAGCACAGCCTAAGCGAGCAGATCAGACAACTCAATGATAAGATGGGAACCGTGGTTTGCGGTATGAAAATCAACAAAGTCTTTAGATGCTAAAAAGGAGTGATTATTCAGCTACCAAGACACAAAGATACCAAGATTA
>QMPZ01000095.1 GCA_003648815.1 Candidatus Aerophobota bacterium
CTCTGGCAAAAATTTTGCTTATCTATAGGCTGGAAAGCGAGAAAAAGCTAAAAGAGGGATTAAGCAATGATTCGAGGATTATACAGTTCAGCTTCAGGAGCAGTATCTGCCGTTCAAGCTCAGCAGGTGATAGTCAACAACCTGGCCAACATCGCTACCACAGCCTTCAAAAGGGACATTCCCCTCTACGAGTCCTTTTCCAGGATATTGGAGAAGAAGATGAGCCAGGAGGAACAAGGGGTCAGGCTAAGGGAGAGCTTTCCTGATTTTTCCCAGGGAAGGTTTGTTCATACGGGCAACACCTTTGATCTCGCCTTAGAAGGAGAGGGCTTTTTTGTCATCTCCACCTCTCAGGGCATAGCTTACACGCGAGCAGGCAATTTCACCCTCGACAGTGAGGGAAAGTTGGTCACTCCAAATGGTTTTCCCGTGATGGGAGAGGACGGCCCCATCATTATCCCTGGGGAAAAAGCGCAAGATGTAAAATTTACTCCTGAAGGAGAGGTGAGGGTAAATGGAGAAATTATTAATCGCATAAGGATAGATTTCCTTCCCGAGCCTTCCTTACTTTATAAAGTTGGAAATAGTTTATTTAAGCCTTATAAGGGGGCGAGGGTAGCTGAGGCAAAAAAAACTTATCTTAGACAGGGTTATTTAGAGCTATCCAATGTAGAGCCGATTAAGGAGATGGTTGAGTTGATCAGCAACTTCCGCCTTTATGAGGTAAATCAGCGAGTTTTGCAGCTACAGGATGACACCTTAGATAAGACCTGCAATCAAGTAGGAAGAATAAAATAAGGAGGTAAGATATGCTAAGGGCACTATGGACAGCTGCCACAGGGATGAAAGCTCAGCAGCTTTTCGTCGACACCATAGCCAACAATCTGGCCAACGTCAACACCTCTGGTTTCAAGAAAAGCCGCGTTGACTTTCAGGACCTTCTCTACCAGACGGTAAAGGTAGCCGGAACCAAAGCTCCTGGAGGAGGGCAAATGCCGGTAGGTATTCAGATTGGACATGGAGTCCAACCGGTATCCATCGAGAGGCTTTTCTCCCAAGGAGAGATTGTGGAGACGCAGAATCCTCTGGACCTGGTGATTGAGGGAGATGGATTCTTTCAGGTGTTGCAGGCAGATGGGACAGTGGCCTATACGCGGGATGGCTCATTTAAGCTGGACAAAGACGGTAGAATTGTCACAGCAAGTGGTCTTCCCTTGGAACCTGAGATAGTCATTCCTTCTGAGGCGACCAATATCTCCATCTCTCATGATGGAACTGTTTCCGTTCTGGTTCCCGGAACTACTGCTCCTCAAGAAGTTGGGCAGATCACCCTGGCCAAATTCATCAATCCCGGAGGGCTAAAAAGTCTTGGTTATAACCTGTACGAGGCTACGGATGCTTCAGGTGAGGTCATCACCGGTACACCGGGCCTGGAGGGTTTTGGCACTGTATCTCAGGGATATCTGGAGATGTCAAACGTTCAGGTGGTGGAGGAAATGGCAAATATGATTATAGCTCAGAGAGCTTATGAGATAAATTCCAAGGCTATTCAAACCACCGACGAAATGCTTAAAATCGCTAATAACCTGAGAAGATAACTGTTAGTGAAGGGTGAAGGGTGAAGAGTGAAGAGTGAAGGGTGAAGGGTGAAGTGGGAAATAACTGCTGCGGCTACCAATTAGCTGTTCTACATGAAGGTAAAGGAAGGCAGGCAAATGAGGATTTTAAATTGCCCTGGAGCCATCTTGATGGGTCTTTTCCCCGTAGGGATAATTCTGCTTTTAATCGGTCCTGATGCAGGATGGGGAAAAGTCAAGACAAAAATTTACCTCAAAAGATCAGCTACGGTGGAGAAGGACTATGTAAAATTAGAGGAGATAGCTAACTTCAAGGGAGATGAGGAGTTCATCCAAAGGCTTAAAGAAATAAAGATTGCTCCTTCCCCTCGTCCGGGAAGTTCCCGCATCATCAACGTGGACTACATCTGGGTTCGTCTGTATCAAAACGGAATTAGCCGAAAGGAAGTTTCTTTTGAAGGGGAAAGGGAGGTGAAGATTATCTCTCGTTTCAGATGCATCAAGGGAAAGGAGATAGCAGATTTAGCCAAAAAAGAGATTCTTTCTCTTCTTAAAGGAGAAGATGTTGAAGTAAAAGTGGAGATTGAGAGAGTTCCCTCCTCTTTAATGATTCCCTTTGGCAAGGTAAAATTAAAGGTAGATATTCCCCTTCCCTTCCATCCCCGCCCCTCTATGGTCATCCCGGTTAAGGTATACATAGATGGAAAGATTTATCAGACAATTCCCCTTACGTTGAAAATAAATATCTTCAAGCAGGTTCTGGTCTCCTCTCGAAGGATTGCTCCTGACCATATCTTTGAAGAAAAAGATGTACGAAGAGAAAAGAGGGAGATAGGTAGCCTTTCCGGAGAGCCAGTGTTTAGTTTAAGTGATATCCTGGGAAAAAGAGCCCTCAGAGCTATCCCACCCCATACCATAATTGAAAGGGATATGATAGGTCCACCTCTTTTGGTAAGAGATGGTGATCTGGTTACCATAATAAAAGAAGAAGGCAATGTTGAAGTTTCAGCTAAGGGAAAGGCTTTGGAAAAAGGAGAAAAAGGAGCCTTGATTAAGGTTCTTAACATTGATTCTCAAAAGAAGCTCCAGGCCAGGATAATAGGACCGCGCCTGGTAAAAATCGATTAAAAAAGGTTATGCTCGAGTTTACCTGTGAGTGAAAACTCAAAGGGTTAAGAGTTAAGAGAACGCCTGATAAATAATCCTACCTAAAACTTTCCATGAAACCTCTCCTCTAAACCTCACCTCTTTCCACTAAAGCTTTTTTCTTTTTTGCCGATACATATAACAGGTATGTGGTGAACACCACATACTAAGATCGAAGTTGTTCTTTGAGTCTCAAGACTTCGAGAAGGCCTGGTCCCTCGTAGAAGGAAAAAATCTTATGCATGAAGCTGGCCAGTTTTTCATCTTCAGCTACGGAGTGGTAAATATCGATGCATTCCTTGGTCGATTCCAAGCTTATGTCCGTCACCTTAACGATGGTGGAAGCTGCAATGCCCTGTCGATAAAGCAGGCTGACTCTCAAGAACCTCTCAATGTAACTTTTCACAGAGATCTCTGAACATCGCATAGAAGAAGCAATTTCAGCCTCGTCAGAGCCCTTGAGGAACATCTTTATCATCTTTAGCTTATCGACGGTCCCCCTGAAGATGAGGGGAAGTTTGGCCCGGGTAATTATTTTGACACCTCGTGATTCCAGTTCTTTTATGTAATCTACCACAGTTCTTCGATCCAGGAAAAGCAGGTCCGCGATATCCTCCTGACTTAAGGAACCTCCCTGAGCAATTGCTTCTTGAGTAATGCGTTGGATTACCCTGAGCTTTAGTTCCTTAAGGCCTTTTTGTCTTCGGTACTCCTTATCTTCTGGAGCATAAAGGGTAAGTTTGACCGGGACAAGCTTGCAGTCCTTCAGGAGTTTTCCGGGCGGCTCAGTAATGCTGACCACATAGCGCAGGATCTGTCCTTCTTCGAGATAATCAGGACTGAGGATTTGGACTACTCGTAAAACGTCTTGCGCCAGCGCCTCGCAAATGCCAGGAGGAAATTGATAACGAATCTTAAAATAGTGGACCAGAAAACCGCAAAAGTTATTTCCATCTGCTTTTTTGCTTAAAGCTGTGGACATCTTTCACCTCCTGTCCTTTATTTTCAATTCAAGAATCGGCAAAAAAAGGAGGTTAAGTCAATAGATAGTGGTATATACCACATTCCCGAATAAGGTGAATTTGACTCAAAATACTCAATGCAGACTCTAAAACCATCTCTTCAAGAAAACAATGACAAAGTAAAAGATATAAGGAGGGGAAAATGCCAGAGGTAAAAGAAAAAACTAAAAAACTTGCCCAGCCCCCGGCAGGGAAAAAGCAGATGCCTGCGACAAGAACTTCCACGGGCCCAGCTGCAGGGAAGTTGGAAGCGAGGAAAGCTATGGAGGACGCCAGGCTCAAGCGCACCTCAGCCAAGAGACAGCAGATTGCCGAAAGGCTTGCCGCTGCCATAGCTGAGATAGCCTCAGGCACTGAGGAAGCAGCCAAGACCGGGGAGGAGACCTTAAAGATAGTGGAGGGTACAGCTCAGGGTACCCAGGAAGTTGGTCAAAGAGCAGCAGGGGTTCTAAAAGTGGTCCAGGGTGTGGAGAAAGCTGCCAGGGACGGCGCTCAGGTTGTATCTCAGGCAGCGGAAAGAATTGCTGGAGTTCAACGGATGATTGCCGATACAGCAAAGGAAACCGAGTCTTTCATCGAAGGAGTCAGGACGGTGGCTAATCAGAATGCTACATCCGCCAGGAATACCGCTGCTTTGCAAAAACAAGCTGAGGAAATCAGGAATATCGTTCAGACGGTACTGGGAATAGCTGATCAGACCAACCTTTTGGCCTTAAATGCGGCAATTGAGGCAGCAAGGGCCGGGAAGCATGGCCGGGGATTTGCCGTGGTAGCCGATGAGGTAAGAAATTTGGCTGAGCAGGCTGAAAGTTCAGCCAACGAGATTCAAGATCTGGTTCAGGGAATTCAGAGGGGAGTGGAGAATGTGGTAAAGGAGGTACAGGAGGCGGCAAATCAAGGCCAGGAGCTGGTGAAAAAAAGTGAAAGGGCGCGTGACGCCGTAGCCCCTACCGTGGGCCATGCCGAGGATATCGCCCAAAATATGGAAAATATCAGAAAATTTCAAGAAGAAGGTGGAAAGGCAGCAACCGAGGTGGTGTCCGGTTGCAATCAGATAGCCTCCGCGGTAGAGCAACAGGCCTCCAATGCCGAGGAGATAGCATCGACCGTCCGCCAGATAGCAAAGTCCATTCAGGAGATCTCCTCCACCTCCGAGGAGCTTACAGCGATGGCCGAGGATATCAGAAGTGGCGCAGGCACGGAAAAGTCCACTCAGGAATTGGCTGCCTCTGCTGAGGAACTTTCCGCCACCTTGCAACAGACCAACAGCGCTTCTCAGCAAGTCGCTTCCACCATAGAGGAGTTCGCCAGTTCCACTGAGGAACAATCTACCGCTGCTCAACAGATAAGAAAGGGAGTGGAAAATGTAAGCAAAAATGCAGAATCTCTTAATCAGAACGTGAAAGAGCTTCAGGGATCAGTGGATAAGCTGGCTGAACTCGAAAGACAGGCCATCGACAATGTCCTGGAAATTACTCAGGGAATTGATCAGACAGTTGAGGTAATAAAGGGAGCATTAAGGGATATTGAGGAGCTGCAGGAAGAGAGCAGAAGAATTGACAAGATAGTTGATGCCATCACCAACTTAAATGTTCAGACTAACCTGTTAGCCTTAAACGGTGCCATTGAGGCAGCGAGGGCAGGAGAGTATGGCAAGGGATTTGCCGTGGTTGCCGGCGACATACGAGAGCTGGCTAATCAGTCCTCACAGTCTGCAGACAAGATTAAAGATGTGGTGCGTGACTTTCAGGAAAGAATTGCTCAAATATCCCAGGTTATCGAAGAAAATAACAACAATGTGATGGAAGAGTCAAGACACGGAGGAAGGATAAGGGAGGCATTTGGCAACATCGACAGGGGTATGGCTGAGGTAAGACAAGTGGCAACTGATCTTGGTAAGATAGCCGAAGGACAGATAGAACAGGCCAAAGAGACACAGAAGAGTATAGAGCAGATGGTCTCTGACATAGAAGGCCTGGCAAACTCAGCTCAGGAGGCGGCGACCAGTACACAGCAGCAGGCTAAGGGGATAAACGAACTTGCCACAGCGGTGGAGGAGGTTGCCGCTTTAGCCGATGAACTTCAGAACATATAATTTATAGATTCCATTCCCCATTTACCCCTCCCCAGGCCAGGCTTAATTCTCAAAAAATCAAGCCTGGCCTGGGCGTAGTGAGTGAAGAGTGAAGAGTAAAGAGTGAAGGGTGAAGAGTAAAGAGTGAAGAGTGAAGGGTGAAATGCCACCCATAATGGGTGTGGTTGCTTATGTCTTAGCGAGGCGGTGTCATTCCGCTCCATAAAAAAGGGGAGCAGCAAAGCGTTGAGGGGAAAGATTTCCCCTCAAGCATCCTAATTGTATAAATTTTGTCCTTTAAGTCAAACTTGAGCAGCATCCGAACTTGCTCGACGTTATTAGTGAAGAGTAAAAGGTTAAAGAAAGAGGAAATCCTAATATGAGCATCTTAAAAGGTTTAGAAAAGATATCGGTCTTAAATGTTCTCTCTGAACTGTGTGTATTGAGAGAGAGAGAGAGAGAGAGAGAGAGAGAGAGACTGTCCTTGCCATAACATAGCA
>QMPZ01000096.1 GCA_003648815.1 Candidatus Aerophobota bacterium
GCGAACACCTTCTTCCTTCAGTTTTTACTCTCAGCAAAATTCGATGAATTTTCATCACTATTACCTCTCCTCTTCAGCTATTTTCATGAGTTTACAACTTCTTCCCTTTAAAAGGGGAACTCCCAAACTCCGGTAGTCTTTCCTCGAGCTCACTTTTGTTCAATAAAGAACTGTGCAGTCTCGGCGTTTCCTGAACTTCTCAAGAAAACGACACTTGAGGGGGGAATCTTCCCCCCTCAACGCTTCGCTGCTCCCCCTTTATTAAACAAATGTTTATACTTTCCTATGCTTCAAGATATCATCTCCCCTAAGCTACAGACCATTCTGCCCAAAGGAGCCAATTAGGTGCAGCCAACCAGTTAGAGCATCCTTTTTGAAACGAAAAAGCTTTCCTTTTCCAAGCTATTCCTTATCTTGCACCTCCTTCCGGCCCTATACTTTTTAAAATCTATCCTCACCTTGAGAGATATCTTATCCCTTCAAGTACTTATCAAAGAAGGAAAAGGCCTTTTTCCCCGAGAAGGAATGCTCTCCCAGAAATATGTCGAATTCGAGTTTATCCCCTGCCCCTGCTGCCTCATATATCCTCTTCAGGTGCTCATGGGCTTTTCTGGCCGAGTCGAACTTAAAACAGGTATCATTCACCCCGCTTTCCACCAGAAGTGGCCTTGGAGCAATCAGGCCAGCAATATCAGCCACATCAGCATACCTATACAGGTAAGGCACGAATTGAGAGCCGCAGAAGTTGGCCGTCTCTATGGCGTAATGGCGGGTCGTGGTAAGGTAACAGATGATATCAGCCGCCTTTATTCGCTCATCCAAAGCGGAGATATAGGTGGTCATCGTCCCTCCAAAGGAAAGGCCCATACACCCTATCCTTTCCGGATCAACCTCCTTCTGCGTTAAGAGAAAATCGAGCACGCACATTCCGTCGTGGATATTTCTGGCCAAAAGCACCTGACCTAAGAGAAGACCCTTGATAAAATAGACGTTACACTTGTCACGGTTGGGATAGGGCTCGGTATAAGCTACTCTTTCCCCAAAAGGTCTAAAATCCGGACAAATGGTGATATAACCTCTTTTAGCCATCTGTTCACCGTAGTTGTAGTTGTGCTCTCTTATATCTTTTTTCCTTTCCGCCTGACCGAAGGTTACCCCAGCCACCGAATCCTTGCCGAAGGGACCATGACCATGACAGCAGAGAATCGCCGGAAGCCTCTTTTCTGAGGAAACCTTCGGCTTGAGAAGATAGAGGGGAAGACGCATATGTTTTTCTGTAGCAATGGTGTACTTTTCCCGGATGAAATCCCCACAATCCTCCTCCCCGAGCTTGTCCGGCCTCAAAGGAACTTTTTTCGGAAAATCTCCTAAAAGCTCCAGTAGCTTTTCCTTAAGCTCCCTATGCCATCTTTCAAAATCCTCCTTTGACCTACCCTTAAAGGAAAGAGAGGGAACGGTTTCCTTTTCCTCGGCAAGGTAATACCATTCCATGCTGTTTAAGAATTCAGCCATTTTCCTTTTTCCTCCATATCTTCCTCAAGATGTGGGCGGCGAGCTTCGGCTCTCGCGTTCTGGTGAAGACGCCCTTTCGATTGAGGATGACCCGATGGGGAGCCTGGGCGGTCTTAAAGTCAGCAAAACACCATACGTGCTCTCCTACCATATATGGCTTGGATTCGATGAGCTCACAATACCTTCGAATAAGTTCGGCCTGGTATTCCTCGCTGAACATCTCCGGCGGATCAGCATGCATACCGGCTATGGATCCGGCTCCAAATTCACTTAAGATAATTGGCTTTTTATGGACGCGGAATATTTCCTCCAGCTCCTTTTCCAGTCTTTGACAAGCTATGTCAAGCTGCCCTGAGTCAGTGTACCATCCATAATATCTGTTCAGACAAATCAGATCGAGAAATTCAAGGGCCTCTTCCTTCAGTCCCAGCATGGAGACCAAGGTCACCGGCCTGGAAGGATCCAAGCTTTTTGCATGTTCATAAAGCTCTTTAAAGAAGGCCTTTGCTTGTGGCTTTGTGGAATGAGGCTCGTTAGCAATACTCCATATGATGACACTGGGATGATTCTTGTCCCTGGCGATGAGCTCGCTGATGTATTGCTTGCAGAGGGCAAGTCTTCTCTCAACTCCCCTCCCGAAGAAAAGTCCCACGGCGGGAATCTCATCTATGACCAAAAATCCCTGTCTATCAGCTAAATCCATCATCTCCTCCGAATAGGGATAATGAGAGGTCCTGAAGGAGTTAGCACCTATCCACTTCATGAGCGAATAGTCCTTTACCATGAGGGGAAGACAAAGTCCTTTTCCAAGAACTGGGAAGTCCTCGTGTTTTCCAAAACCCTTGAGGAAAATGGGCTTTCCATTAAGGTAAAGCTTTTTGCCCTTAACCTCTATTGTCCGTATCCCCACAGGAAGACAATATTTATCGACTGTTCCCTTCGAAGAAGAAATCTCGACCGAGAGCTCATAAAGGTAAGGATTTTCAGGAGACCAGAGAATGGCTTTCTCTACGGTAAGCTTTGTTTTGGCCGTATTCCCCTCAAACTTTATCTTCTGGTCTATCTTCGTCCCTTTGCCCTCCAGATGTACACGGCCCTCTTGAACATCTTCTCCTCGTTTAACCACCACACATTCCACTATTCCTTTGCCGCCCTCAATGCTGGTCATTACGGTTATATCCTCGATATAGCTTTTAGGAGTGGAGAAAAGATAAACTGGCCTATGTATCCCCCCGTAGGGAAAGAAATCGAAGTTGACATCCGGATAAAAACGAAGAGGACGGGGCTCCTCCTCGGGTGGAATGTTTCCTGGAGGCACCCTTGTTGGAGAAAGCTCGTTTTCAACCTCTATCGAGAGAAGGTTCTCCTCGCCAAACCTTATTTTATCACTAATTTCAAATTGAAATGGAAGATATCCTCCTTCGTGCTCGCCCACAAACTCCCCATTGACCCAGACCTTGGCATAATAGTTTGCCGCTCCAATTCTGAGCCACACACGCCCTTCCTTCCAGGATAAGGGAGGATAAAACCTTTTGAAATACCAGGCAAAACCGAGGTAATTTTTCGTGTCCAGAAATTGCTCGTTCCAGCTGGCGGGAACGGAGATGACGCGACAGCCTTCGGTACCTTTTTGCCAGTTTTCCTTCTCTCCTCTTTTTTCGGGATCGAGCTTGAAGTCAAAAAATCCAGATAGATCCATGACCTGTCTGAACTCGTTCGCCTTAGGATACAACATAGCACTCTCCTTTCAAATATTGGCTTATCTTTGCCTTTTCATTGGCTCATTGAACAATCTCAGAGACATCCAGGACATAAACCTGTCTTCCTCCCTCATGAGCGGAATCGATACATACCTTTCGACCATCACGGCTCCAGCGGGGATGAAGGTCACACCTGATCTCTCCTTTAAGCTTTTCAGGAGAAAAGAACCTTCCAATATCCACTCGATATCTATCAGAAGGTCGATAAAGGATTAGTGTGCGCATATTCTCGCTATCTGGATAGGTATCCGTCAGGATCCAGCGACCATCAGGAGAATAGGAGCAGTGTCCGTCACAGGTGAGAATTCCCTCTCCGAGGACTTCGAAGTGATCGGTGCGATCAGTGAACAGAAAATATCGGTCGCCTATTCCATATCGACGTGCCCAGGCAAGAATTTGTTTTGGATTATACCAGTCAAAGTGCGAGACCATCTCATGATCGCTTACGCAGTAAATATCTGACCCATCAGGATTAGCGGTGAACATTCGTGTCCTCCAATGAGCGCCTTCCTGAGGTCTCCACCGATGGAGAAAGATAAATCGCTTATCATCGGGACTAAAGAGAAGATGATTGAACCAATGCTTGTCACCATCCATGCTTGGATGGTGACGAATCTCAGCTATCTGTCTTAAGGATATGATTAAACGATGCTTGCCTGTGGCAAGGTCCATCCAGTATATGCCATCTTCCTCTGGACAGGGATCATCTTCCCAGGGATCGGGAAGACCGCTATATCCATAACCAGGACGGGTCTGAGCAAGACGGGCAAAGTTTAAACTGAGGGCAGATTTTCCATCCCTGCTGAGGGCATATATGGGAAGGGGAAGCGTGCGGGTCTTTCCCGTGTGTATGTCCTGAATGACGGAGATGAACCCATCTTTTTCCCGCTTGTTATATATAATTAGCCGGTCAGGGGCGGTGGGCAGCCACTGTAGCATAGTTCCCTGTTGCCAGTTCCAGGCATTTGTCCTGCCAATGGGCTCCCATTTATTCTTATTGGTAAGATCGATCAACCCAACGGTGACGTAGTCTTCAGGTCCTGGAGGCCTTTCCATGAAATCCACCTCAAGGGCCAGCATATACCTTTCGCTAATATCCCAGGGGCACTTATCGTAATATCCGAAAAAGTGATGCCTTGGACCCCTTGTTACAGCTCTCTCCAACACCATAACATCATAAAGCTTCGGCCCAGCTTAAAGCCGGACCGAAGCTAACACCTCACTATCTTTGTTTGATAAAGTACTGCTCTGGGTATGTGTTTCCTGGAGTAAGCTGAAGCCAGTCAGAAATAGCCTCCTCGGGAACGTTTCGGAAGTTGTTTTTCACAATACCAAGATGCGGAAGGCAACCCACACTGCCAATATTCCAGATATTTTCCGCATTAAGACGCAAAATTTCCTTTGCCAGTCGAGTCCTTTCTTCTTTGTCGCGGGTGCTTTTTGCTTTATCATACAGCTCAAACAATTTTAATATGTCCCCTGTAGGCTTTTCCCCTTTCTTCCCGTTTGTATCATACCAGTCTCGATAAAGCAATCCAGAACTCGGGGGAGTACCACCATGGGTGGGAAGCCAGTAATGGGGCTCCACCAGAGGTGTAAAACAGCGATCCATCGTCCATATACCTACGTCCATTTCTCCTGCCATTCCACGCTGGCTGAAAAGCGGTCGGGATTCACTCTTAAGTGATGTCTTAACTCCTATTGCCTCCCAATATTCCTTCACTAAGCTCATCGCATCTGCCCAGGGACCAAATACAGGGGCAAACTCGATCGTCAAGGCTAAGGTCTTACCATCGGGACGTAGGCGATATTTATGATCTTTGTCCCACTTTAAGCCTATCTCATCCAAAAGCGCATTAGCCCTTTCCGGATCATATTCAGCATAAGCTTTAGCAAACTCCTCCTCATAATAGGGGCACTCAGGAATTACCGTCGCCTGCCTTGGCACGCCCATACCAAGATAAACCAGCTCGTTCATCTCCTCTCGATTGATGGCTAAGGATAAGGCAAGGCGGAACTTGCGGGTCTCGACAATTTTTCGCAATACAGGGTCCTTGTTGTTCAAATTGAGGATGAGCAAGGCATCACACCCTCGAGCCAACTTCCACTTCATAACCCGGTAATTTCCCTTATCCCTATTTGCCATAAACAAAGGATAGTTATTCCATGTGGTATGGCGGAACTGCATATCCACCTCTCCAGCCACCACCTTCATGTTGAGCATTTCTACATCTTCTACTACCTCAAACCTTATCTTATCGATGTAGGGAAGCTGATTCCCTTCGGGATCTACCTTGTAGTAATAAGGATTTCTCTCGCAGATGACCGGAATAGAAGGTGGTGCCTTTTTCACAATCCAGGCCCAAATCCAGGGATGTTCAGGATTTCGCCAGTCTTGCTTTAAACCCCACAGCTGATACCAATAAGTATATCCTTCTTCCTTGGCCATCTTCTCCAGCTTCTCTATAGGGGCGTAGCGAGGATGGAATTGTTTCATATAATGCTTGGGATAGCGGCATATTTCCAATCCACCCGGCGCAGCTAACATTCTAAGAAACAGTCCATAAGGCTCAGCAAAGATAAACTTAACCGTATAATCATCGACCTTTTCCACCTTTACTGGTTTTCCACCCATTGTTAACCATTTTGGAATAACAGGGTTAAGATCCTTGTTTAACAAAACATCCTCGTACCAGAAAAGTATATCATCGGCAGTGAAGGGTGCTCCATCCGACCACTTCATGCCTTTTCTCAGGTGGAAGGTGAAAGTTTTTGCATCCTCTGAAACCTCATAGCTTTTAGCCACATTAGGAACCACTGTCTTAGCATCAGGACTCCAGCGGACTAAATCCTCATAGGTCAATCGAGAATTAATGATTCCAACATCACCAGGGCCTATAGCTACCCTATGCCAGGTTCCACCGTACTCTCCAATTTCCTCCACTGGCTCCACTACTAAAGGCTCCTCAGGAAGCCTCTCCTCCACTGGCGGAAGCTCTCCTGCAGCAACCTTTACCCTGAGCATGGGAGC
>QMPZ01000097.1 GCA_003648815.1 Candidatus Aerophobota bacterium
GGGGAGGAAAAGGGCTTAAGGAAGGCTGCTAATAAAAGAGAAAGGCCATCATCAAACCATTCCGCACCATAGACTTCACATAATGCTCAGCACTTTTTTGCCTAAGGATGTAAGCCTGAAGCTTACCAACCGATCAAGAGAAAGCCATTTTTCATCCTTTTCTCTTTTCGTCTCCACCAGACCAAAGAGCTTGAACTCGTCGATGAGAACAGATTCAATTTCCAGATATAAGATATGAGGTTGGTTAACACCTTTGGCATCATACCAGGTCAGGTTTAGGTCCTTTTCCAGCTTCTTCGAAAGATAAGAGAAACTAACCCAGCTGCCCTTGAACTTGTAATTTAAATCCAGGAAGACCTCTTTAACGTAATCTCTGTTATCCTGCAGAATCTCAGCTACATTTTCTTTTCCGTAGGGATGAAAGTATGCCCAGTTAAGATGATGCCAGTAGGTAGACCAAAGAAGCTGGAACTGAAGATTACGAGGAAGAAGATCAAACTGCTTCTTTGACTTTTTGCAGATCAGCAGCCGGCTCTTTCTCTTTCGCACTAACTTCATAATCTTGGCCAGGATGTGAATTTTCTGAACATAAGGTAGCTCCTCCTCGCTGCGAACTCTAAGGATTCTCTCGCCGACTTTTTCCTCCATGCTTATGGGGACAACGAACAGATCAACGATTTTTCGAAGGTCTTTAAGGGAGAGGTTTCCTCGTTGAGTTAGCTTGACCTCGTTTTTCTCGACATATTCGAGGAAGGTCAAAAAATCGCGAAAGAAGCTAACTTTTTCCACCTCCTCAGAAGAGTAGGGAAGCTCCTGAAGGGCAAAATAACGAGAAGGAATGGTCCTTCCTTTCATCTTTTCCATAAGAGATAGATTTCCCAGTTCCGGGCGAGGCGTACGAACCCAAAACTCCATTAGAAGGTTGACCAAGGACTCCAGCTCCACCTTCGATTCAATTCTTGCCTTCTCAACTATCTCTCTCACGAAATCAAGCGGATGTTTTACCTGAATGACGCGCCTTCGAAGTTTGGATATGTTAAACTGGTCAGTGAGCTCATAATACCTCAACGCTTGATTGACCTTCTCCTCGACTTCACGGTAAGTTTTACTCTTCAACTTTTAGCCTCTTGTTTTTATTTTATAATTCCTGCCTTTTTCTCTGCTTACTATTTTAGCTCTATCCAACCTTTTGTCAAATTCAAGCCAGAAGTTTTGACTTTTCATCTTTAGTTATTATAATGACCATCAAGCTATGCAGCTGAAAGGCATTTTGTCAGGAAATGAGAAATTATTAATGTTAAAGAGAGCTTCAAGATGAAGGATAAAAACTTAGAGATTAGAATGATTAAAAACAGACAAGAGCTAAACGAGGTCCTTAAGATAAGGGAGATCGTCTTCGTAAAGGGTCAAAATTGCCCGTGGGAGTGTGAGATGGACGGCCTGGATGAGGAAGCGGAACACATCATCGTAAAATATTGCGGCAAGACAATCGGTTGTGCAAGGATAAGGTTTTTGGAAAATAGGGCAAAGCTGGAAAGAGTTGCCCTGCTAAAAGAGTATCGTGGCAGGGGATTTGGAAAGGAGATGATGAAGTATCTGATCAGGCATTGCAAAAGGAGAAAGGTTGAGGAAATTTTCCTTCACTCCCAGCTTCACGTAAAAGATTTTTACAAAAAGTTCGGCTTCAAGCCCAGAGGAAAAACTTTCATGGAAGCTGGAATAGAGCATATCGAGATGTATATGAAGTGCCCGTTAAATTGATGAGGCCTTAAGCGGCCGCCAACCGGCCAGAAAGGACATATTGGAAGAGGAGTTGGGAATGAAATCTTCAAACTTTCCCTTGATAATCTCCACCTGGGATTTTGGCATGAAGGCAAATAGGGTCACCTGGAAAATCCTGATGAGCGGAGGCAGCTCCCTCGATGCCGTGGAGAAGGGAATCAACGCAGTCGAAAAAGATCCCGATGTCACCAGTGTGGGATACGGAGGCATCCCTAACGCTGAAGGATATACAGAGCTTGACGCAGCTATAATGTCAGGACCGGAGCATAAGGCAGGTGCGGTAGCCGGATTAAGGGAGATAGCTACCCCCATCTCTGTGGCCAGGAAGGTAATGGAGAAGACAAACTCCATCCTTCTGGTAGGAGAGGGGGCTTTTGAATTTGCCCTGAGAAATGGCTTTAAAAGGGTAGATCTTTTGACGGGGAAGGCAAGACAAAAGTGGCTTAAGTGGAAAAGAGGAAAAACAGCGAAGAAAATGGACGAAAGCCATGATACGATAGGACTGCTTCTTTTGGATTCAAAAAGGAACATATACGCTGGTTGCTCTACAAGTGGATTGGCTATGAAGATACCGGGCCGAGTGGGAGACTCACCCATTATCGGTGCAGGACTGTACGTGGATAACGAAATAGGAGCAGCGGCATCCACAGGATTTGGTGAGCAGACGATGATGTTCTGCGGAAGTTTTCTCGTGGTAGAAAATATGAGAAGAGGAATGTCTCCTCAACGAGCCTGCGAGGAGGTTCTCAGGAGAATGGTCTCCAAAGGAAAGGAAAAGTGGGTGGGATTTATCGCCCTTAACAAAGAAGGGGAATACGCAGCATCCTCCCTGAAAAAGGAATTCCCTTATGCCATTTACTGTAAAGAAGAACAAATCATTCAGAAATCAAAGATAGTTAAAGGATGAGTTAGCCGTCCTTGAGGTATTCCCGGTAAAACCTCATTACCCTGTTCTGGAAGGTTACCGTTTGATTAATGAAAGGAATTCCCCCAGAGCTGATCACAGCACTCAGTCCGGCATTATAAGAGGAAGCAAGTTCCCTGTGGTCTCCGTTCAGTTTTCTGGCATTGTTCGCCAATATCCTCACGCAGACGTCTATAGCTAAGGGAACGATGAAACGCTGATCTATTTCCATCAGCTCCTCATCGGTTTTATCCTTAACCTTGGATAGCAGTTCCTCCTTATAACGTTGAAAAAGGCTTTTTGCCTGAGCTTCGTGCCAGCTTCCTATCTCTCGGTACAGTTTCACCTGAGATGCTAACCTCTCATTTTCCTCAGGAGAATTCTCGAAACTTATCTTGCTCGCTGCTTCCTTCGCCCTCGCGTAATATTTTGCCGCCATCTCCCTTTCATCCAAGGCTATCTGATAATAGTAAGGAAAGAAAACTTTCATTCCCATCTCCTCTGCCGTAAAAGGCATAAGCTGGGCAGGTCCTGCTGCTCCTGAGGAGGAGATCTCATATTTTCCGAAGTTAGACTCTGCTTTAATGAGGGCCAGCACAAAAAGAGGATCCAAAGAGGAAATGTCCTTGTACTTTTCCACAGACATTTTGATTAACTCTAAAAACCTTTTCTCGAAAAGCTCGCTTTCTTGCTCAGCCTGGCTGTAAGGTTTAGCTGATAAGTCCTGACTGACATCAGAACGAACATCATCCCGGCCGAAAGACTGAGGAACAAAGAAAGCAAGAAAAAGCAGCGCCGACAAAATCAAAGGTATCTTTTTTCTCATTTCAGCCCACCCCCTCCTTATCCTTTATCATATATATCTTACCACCATATCGCCGATCTCATCGGTGTGCAGACCACTTCTGGCAGACAGGTCCTTAATCTTGCCGGAGGAAAGAGTCTTGGCGATGGCATTATCCACCATTCTCGCTGCCTCATCCTCACCTATCTGTTCTAACATCATCTGAACAGCACAAATAGCTGCTAAGGGGTTGGCCATGTTCTTACCCGCATATTTAGGAGCCGAGCCATGTATGGGCTCGAACATCGACACACCCTGAGGGTTAATGTTTGCTCCGGCAGCAATGCCCATTCCTCCCTGAATTATAGCTCCCAGATCGGTGATTATATCGCCAAACATGTTACAGGTGACGATGACATCAAACCACTCCGGGTTTTTCACCATCCACATACAGGTAGCATCCACGAAGGCATAGTCCTTTTCTATATCCGGATACTCCTTTCCTACCTCCTCAAAGACCCTGCGCCACAGGCCGTGAACATAAGTGAGCACATTGGCCTTATCACAGAGAGTAAGTTTCTTCTTTCTGTTTCTCCTCCTGGTATATTCAAAGGCATATCTTACGCATCTTTCCACTCCCTTTCTGGTATTCACCATCTCCTGAATGGCCACCTCATCTGGTGTGCCCTCCCTCATTATCCCCCCTAAGCCTAAGTAAAGTCCCTCGGTATTCTCTCGAATTACCACGAAGTCTATATCCTCGGGACCTTTATCCCTTAGGGGAGTCCACACTCCAGGATATAGCTTTACCGGACGCAGGTTTATATACTGATCCAACCCGAATCTTAGCTTTAAGAGAATCCCCTTCTCTAAAATTCCTGGCTCCACCCTGGGGTCTCCCACTGCTCCCAGGAAAATGGCATCCATCTCTTTGAGCTCATTTAAAGCAGAATCCGGCAATGTCTCCCCTGTCTTAAGATACCTTTCTGCCCCAAAATCGTATTCGACAGTCTGATATTCAAATCCTGCCTTCTCAGAAACCGTCCTTAATACCTTAAGAGCTTCTCTGGTCACCTCCGGACCAATCCCATCCCCGGGAATAACCGCTATTTTATGCTCTCTTCGAGGCAACTTTCTCCTCCTTTGTAGTCTTAGAGATAGAATCCCATCATAAATTTATTCCTCAAAGTTCTTATCATTCAGTCTTTTGGATATTGTTCTCTCAAATCCCCTTTGTGTAGGATGATAATATCTTTTTCCCTTTAACTCTTCTGGCAGATACTCCTGCTTTATCCTCGCTCCAGGAAAGTTGTGAGGATACTTGTAGTCTCTGCCATAGCCCAATTCCTTCATCAAAGGAGTAGGAGCATTACGCAAATGCAGGGGCACAGGCAAATTCAACGTCCTCTTCACGTCCTCCTTGGCAGCTAAAAGGGCGAGGTATGAGGCATTGGACTTTGGAGCAGTGGCCAGGTAGGTAGCAGCGTGGGCAAGGTTAATCTGAGCTTCGGGCATGCCCACGAACTCCACTGCCTGAGCAGCAGCCGTAGCCACAGATAGTGCTTGAGGATCAGCATTTCCCACATCCTCTGAGGCGAAGATGACCATTCGCCTGGCGATAAAGCGAGGATCTTCTCCTGCCTCGATCATACGGGCTAACCAGTATAAAGCAGCATCCGGATCTGAACCCCGCATAGATTTTATAAAGGCGGAGACGACGTTGTAGTGCTCTTCACCAGCTTTATCGTATAGCAAAGCTTTGCTTTGCAGGGCTTCCTCAATTGCTTTCAAGTCAACATGGCACCGCCCCTTCTCGTCCGGCTTGGCGGTATTGACAGCTATCTCCATAGCATTCAGGGCAACCCGAGCATCGCCATTCGAGCCCTCAATGAGAAACCTCAAGGCTTCAGGTTCTATCTTAACCTTAAACTTACCTAAGCCTTTCTCCTCATCCCTTATAGCCCTATCCAAGATCCTCTTAATCTCCTCAAAGGAGAGCCTCTTTAAGGTAAAGACCCTGGTTCGAGAAAGAAGCGGCCCGATGACCTCAAAGGAAGGATTTTCCGTGGTAGCGCCAATTAGAATAATTGTGCCGTTCTCAACATGGGGCAGAAAAGCATCCTGCTGAGCCTTATTAAACCGGTGAATCTCATCGATGAAGAGGATGGTCTTTTGCCCGTAGAGCTTCAGTCGAGCCTGGGCCTCCTTTACCACCCTTCTCACCTCAGCTACACCTGAGGTGACTGCGGAAAATTGAGTAAAATGAGATTTAGTGAGATGAGCGATGATATAGGCTAAGGTCGTCTTGCCTGAGCCGGGAGGTCCCCAGAAGATCAGGGATGTCAGCTTATCCTCCTCTATCATCTTTCGTAGGAGCCTTCCCTTTCCCACGATGTGCTCCTGCCCCACGAACTCATCCAAAGTCTGCGGACGGATGCGCTCGGCCAGGGGGGGCTGACCTCTTTTACCTTTCTTCTGATCCTGAGGAAATAATTCCATATGTCGATAGCTCCTGACCTATCTTAATAATTAATAAAGCGAGGCTTGAGGAGATGTGGGTTGTCCTTAAATAGCTTATCCTAAATCATTTAACTTGAGGTTATGAGAAGGCTTCAGAGAAAGGCTAAGCGTAAACTCATCTCCTCTTTTGATGTGGTATTTTTTGGCAAAGCTTTTCCTGCTCACAGATATCTCCCAAAAGCCACTACTTCCCGCAATTAAGAATGGGTCCTCGCCTCTGCCCTGCAAATAATGCTCGAGGACCCTCGTAACCTCGACGGTTTTCATCCTCA
>QMPZ01000098.1 GCA_003648815.1 Candidatus Aerophobota bacterium
CTGATCCCCGACCAGAAGAGGAGCTTTATGATCTTAAAAACGATCCCAACGAATTGACCAATCTTGTTCACGAGCGGGCTTATCAAGGGGTAAGAAAGAAGTTGTCCGATATATTGGCAAGATGGATGAAGGATACAAATGATCCCTTGTTAAAAGGCCCAATCTCTCTATCAGAATGGGTAAAATAAACTCTGTCACCGTTTTTTAAAAGGAGGTTAATCAATGATTTTCAAGCAATTTAAAGGCAAATTAATAGCTCAAGAAAATGGCGAAACTATTTGGATTGAACCCTTTGGCAAAGATTGTCTTCGTTTCAGATCCACGAAGAACAAGGAAATTATCGAAGAGGATTGGACAATGCTGCCACAACCTGAAACCCAGGCTCAAATCGAGATTAAACCGGAAAAGGCCACAATAAAAAATGGAAAGACTGTAGCCGAGATATTATCCGATGGGACAGTTAGGTATCTTACAGACACCGGACAGGTCTTATTAGAGGAACTTTGGATCGATAAAAGGGTAAATAACGCAGACCTGTTGAAGGCGAGAAACTACAAGGCTATCAGCAGTGACTTATATCAAGTTAGCCTGTATTTTAAGGCTTACGAAGATGAGCACTTTTATGGCATGGGCCAGTATGCAAATGGACACTTAGATCTTAAAGGTTGCGTTCTGGAGCTCGCACAGAAAAACACGCAGATTAGCATCCCATTTTTAATTTCCAGCAGGAATTATGGATTTGTCTGGAACAATCCGGCGATTGGAAGAGCTGAACTGGTTAAAAATCATACGATGTGGTATGCAGAAGCGACCAGACAGATAGATTATCTGATATTTTACGGGGAGACACCGGAACAAATCCTAAAAAAATATGCGGATCTGACGGGAAAACCGCCCATGCTTCCGGAGTGGGCAGCTGGTTTTTGGCAATGCAAGCTTCGCTACAGAACACAGGAAGAACTTTTGAACGTGGCCCGAGAATATAAAAGAAGAAACCTTCCCCTTTCAGTAATCGTCATAGATTTCTTTCACTGGCCAAGACAGGGAGAGTGGAAGTTTGATTCCAAATACTGGCCAGATCCAAAGGCAATGGTCGATGAGCTAAATGAGATGGGAGTAAAGCTCATGGTGTCAATCTGGCCGACAGTTGAGGTCAACTGCGAAAATTATTCCGAGATGTCGCAAAAGGGCCTGCTTGTCAGAACAGAACGAGGCGTTCCCATACTTGCCACATTCCGTGGCTCCACAACTTACTTTGATGCTACAAATCCAGAGGCAAGAAAGTTCGTATGGGAGAAGGTGAAAGAAAATTACTACAGGTATGGCATTAAAATGTTCTGGCTGGATGAGGCTGAGCCTGAAATGGCATCCTATGACTTCGATAACGTCAGATATTACTTAGGCAATGGCTTAGAGGTCAGCAATATTTATCCCTTTTACTATGCGAAGGCCTTCTACGAGGGAATGAAGTCTGTCGGCGAAGATGAGATAGTGAATCTAATTCGCTGTGCCTGGCTCGGCAGTCAACGCTTTGGTGTAGTAGTTTGGTCCGGCGATATACCATCAACTTTCGAATCATTAAGAAATCAAGTAAAAGCTGGTTTGAATATTTCGCTCTGTGGCATTTGTTGGTGGACCACCGATATTGGAGGATTTTTTGGCGGCGATCCAGATGATCCGAAATTTAGGGAGTTAATCATTCGTTGGTTCCAATTTGGGGTGTTCTGTCCGATATTCAGGCTGCATGGATACCGTCTTCCGTATAGTAGTGATCCCGATGTCTACCACTTAACCGGCGGTCCTAATGAAGTATGGTCATTCGGCGAAGAAGCTTACAGGATAATCAAAGATTTGCTCTTCTTAAGGGAAAGGATCAAACCTTATATACTGGAGCAAATGAAAAAGGCACATGATGAGGGAATACCGGTGATGAGGCCGCTTTTCTTTGACTTCCCGAATGACAAGACGACATACAGCATAGACGATGAGTACATGTTCGGCCCTGATATACTCGTAGCTCCTGTGCTATATGAAGGTGCAAGATATAGAAAGGTTTATCTGCCAGAAGGGGCAAAATGGACCGATGCCAATAATGATAAGACATATGAAGGTGGACAGTGGATTGAATGCGAGGCACCGCTGGACGTGATCCCCGTATTTTTAAGGAATGGGGCAAAAATACCTGTAAAGACAAAATAAGCAGGATCATAAGATGACACCGCGAGAAAAGTTCATTGCTGCGCTGGAAAGAAAACCTTTAAAAGGGCGGGTTCCCCACTTTGAGCTGGTCTTCTTTCTCACCATGGAGGCCTTTGGCAAGGTGCATCCATCTCATCGAAGCTATCATCAGTGGTATCAGATGACGGAGGAGGAACGAAAGCTTCACCGCGAAGATATGGCCTCCCTTTACATCGCCACCGCTGAAAGGTTCGAACATAGCGCCATCTTCCTTCATCCCAATCCTGCTACGGAGGAGGAAACTCTTCGACTCATCGATTTGGTCCGTGAAAAATCGGGGGATAAGTATTTTCTGATGACAGAAGGCGATGCCACTTACTCGGTTCCCTCCGGTTCTAAGATGACAGAGTTCTGCTACAGGCTAAAGGATGAGCCGAAAAAGGTGAAAGAGGAGGCAAAGCTTAGGGTAGAGTTCGCCCTTGAGCGAGCTGAGCGAATTGCCAAGCATGGGGGTTTGGATGGCTTTGCTTTATGTAGCGACTACTGCTTTAACACTGGACCATTCTTAAGCCCGGCGCTTTTTTCCGAATTCATCACTCCTTACTTAGTTAAATTGGTTCAGGGCTATCGCGATCTGGGATTTTACGTGATCAAGCATACCGATGGAAACATCATGCCCATCCTTGACCAAATTCTAGAAGCTCGTCCTCACGCGCTGCATTCCCTTGATCCGCAGGCAGGTGTGGATATCGCGGAAGTCAAACGCCTTTGTGGAGACATGGTCTGCCTAATCGGCAACGTCAACTGTGGAGTCTTGCAGACGGGAACCGATCAGGAAGTCATAGAGTCAGCACGATATGCACTTCGGCATGGCATGCCTGGTGGTGGTTATATCTTTTCCACCAGCAACTGTATCTACACCGGCATGAAGCTATCCCGTTATGAGCTGATGCTTGACGTGTGGCGAAAGGAGGGAAATTATAACTAAGCGAGAGCTGAACTTGAGAATATTTGAGAAGAAGACAGAAGAGGTGCTCTTTCAGCCGAGAATTGAATGGTGGTATCAATATAATAAACTTCGAGGGACCCTGCCATCAAGATACAGAAAGATGACCCTTTTAGAGCTCTTTGATGACTTAGATGTTTCCATCAGGTACTTCAGCTATGCCACGGGCCTTCCCGGAGCGATCGGGCTAAGACATTCAAAAAAAGTAAAGATAAGGGAAAAGACAAAAGGAAAAACAAAGTTTTTGGTCTACAGCACCCCTAAGGGTGATTTAGTTGAAGAACTCAAAAAGTCCTCTGATGGAGCATGGCGCATCTCGAAGTTTCCCGTAAAGACAGCCGAGGACATAGAGAAGGCAATATGGCTTTTTGAAAACACATCCTATTTCCTCATAAAGGAGAACTTCGAGAAGGGAGAGGAGTTTGTCGGACAAAGGGGTGAGCCTCAATTCTTCGTTCCCCGAAGCGGATACCAGCATCTCGCCATAGAGCTCATGGGCACAGAAAACCTAATATATGCCTTAGCTGACTTCCCCAAGAAGGTGGAAAGGCTGATGCAGGCAATTGATAGCTCTTACGATGTGCTCTATGAGGAGATAATCTCCTATGGGAGGATAAGGATAATAAATTTCGGAGAAAACATAGATGCTAACATAGTTTCTCCTCGTTACTTTGAAAGGTACTGTATTCCCTTTTATGAGAAAAGGTCAAAACAGCTCAAGAAGGCGGGCATATATACCTACATTCACATCGATGGAAGCTTTAAGCCTCTTTTAGGCTATCTTAAGGATCTGCCGTTTGATGGCCTTGAGGCATTAACTCCTCTTCCGCAAGGAGATGTAACGTTGGAGGAGATGAAAGACTCCATAAAGGATAAGATTCTCTTGGACGGCATTCCCGCTATCATGTTTCTTCCCGACTATCCCTTGAAGAAACTCGAGGAATTCACAGAAAGAATAATGGAGCTTTTCCATCCCAACCTTATCTTAGGGGCATCCGATGAGGTGCCTCCACCTGCTGATATAGAGAGGGTGAGGGTTGTCTCCGAGATGGTAAAGGATTTCAATAGAAAAGTCGAAAACTTCGAGGGCTAAGGAGAAGACGATGGAAAGAAGCCAAGGAAAAGCATCTAAGTATCCCAGGAACAAGAGCACGGAAAACTTCCTGCGAGCGGTTGAGTTCAGGCATCCAGAGTGGATTCCCTGTGTGGTGAGCATCATGCCGGCTACCTGGATGAAGTACAAGGAGAAGGTGGAAAGGATAGTGCTTGAGCATCCAAAGCTCTTTCCTCATTATAAAAAAGGTGATTTCAAGAAGATAAAGCTTAATCGAGCTTATCAGAAGGGTAGATGGAAAGATGTGTGGGGAATAGTCTGGGAAAACATTGAGGAGGGCTTAGATTCCCTGCCAGTCGAGGAGGAGGCCCCTTTAAGGGACTGGAAGAAGTTGGAAAACTATAAGGCGCCCGATCCTCTTCTTTTCGATTGGTTTGGGAAAAAAGTTGACTGGGAGGAAAGAAAAAGACAGCTCGAGCAGGCCAAAAAGGAGGGGAATCTGGCAGCAGGCTCCTTAGTTCACGGGTTTATGTACATGTGGCTTTTTTACCTTAGGGGATTCACCAACCTCATGATGGACGTAGCTACGAGAGAGCCCAGGTTAAATGAGCTCATCCAGATGGTCCTGGAATACAACCTTAAGCTGGTGAAAAAATGGATAGAGATAGGAGCTGAGATCATCTATTTCGGGGATGACTTAGGGCTGCAAAAATCCCTTCCCATAAGTCCCTCTGACTGGCGAGACTATCTTAAACCCTGTTATGCCAAGATATTTGGCGTCTGCCAGGAAAATGGAGTCTACGTTTACCTTCACTCTGACGGCCATATCTTGGAGATTATAGAGGACCTCATCGAATGCGGGGTAGATATTATCAATCCCCAAATTAGGGCCAACGGCCTGGAAGGGCTAAGAAAGGCTGCCAGGGGAAAGGTATGCATTCACCTTGACCTGGATCGGCAGCTTTTCCCCTTTGCCAGACCGGATAGGATCAGGGACCATATTCGGGAGGCGGTGGAGGTGCTGGGCTCAGAAAAAGGTGGGTTAATGCTTCATGCCGAGTGCGAGCCCGACGTTCCCCTACAGAACATCGAGACTATCTGCCAGGCTCTTGAGGAGGTCGGTGGCGGACCGTTAAGATGAGCTTCTCCCCTTCGGAGAAGAAAAAATGATCTACAAGGTGCCCTTAAAAAATCCACAACCCGATATCGAAGGCTTCATAAAGGTCCTTAAGGGTGAGTCCATCCCTGCCAAGGGGGTGGTCATGGAGTACTTGATAGACGAGGAGGTAAGGCGCAAGATCTCGACTGAACTTTTAGGGCTTGACTGGATAAAATTCTCAGGAGAAAGGAAAGAGCAGGAAAAATACCTGAAAAATTACATTGAGTTCTGGTATAGGATGGGCTACGATTATGTAAGGTTTGAACTGAACGCAGGATTTACAAGAAAAAGCAGAAAAGCACCCGACACGGCCCTCCTCTCAAGGGGAGTGAGGGAGTGGGCCGAGGAGGGAAAGGGGGCTGTCACCTGCTGGAAGGATTTTGAAAACTACCGGTGGCCGAAGGCTGAAGAGTTTGACTTTTTCCCTTACGAGTTCATAGGAAGAAATTTGCCAGAGGGCATGGGGTTCTTCGTCTCCCACGGAGCGGGAGTTCTGGAAAATGTAATGCAACTTATGGGCTATGAAAGCCTCTCTTATGCCTTATATGATGATCCTGAACTGGTCAGGGCCGTGTTCGACAAAGTCGGCCAGACGATATATGAGTTTTACCAATACCTTGTGGAGATCCCTAACATCTGCGCCTTCTTTCAAGGGGACGATATGGGGTTTAAGACCGCAACGCTTCTTTCCCCTCAAGTCTTACGCGAATACGTCCTTCCCTGGCATAAAAGATACGCTGAACTCGCCCACCGACATGGCATGCTTTATCTACTCCACTCCTGTGGAAATGTGGAGGCAATTATGGATGACCTGATAGAGGATGTGAAAA
>QMPZ01000099.1 GCA_003648815.1 Candidatus Aerophobota bacterium
CCCATAGATCGACGCCCTTGTCAAACTTGTCCCCCAGCTCATAATATCTGGGAGGATAGACAAATTCCCACTCATGCGTTCCCGCTCGCTCGACTTTTAACATTTTTTCTCCTCTCATTTCTCTCTTATCAAATACTCTGGCAAATATTTCATTAACCTGTTAACAGTTAGATTTTTTGCAGAACTAAGACTTGCCGACCTTCATCGATGAAAGCCACGACATTCTTTCTGTTCATAAATTGTTTCCTTCAAATGTTTCTCATTAAATGCCATTTTCGTGATCTGGGAGATTATTTTGGTTGTCTAATTAGAAGCTTAACTTTCTCAGTAAACTCTTTTGCCTTTTTAAGCCACTCTTCCACTTCTTCTTTTTCAAATTTAGTAAGCTCAACATAATCGCCTTTCATTCGTGAAATAAAAAGTCTATCGTAAAACTTTCCATCCCCTTCGTCCACGAGACCAGATTTCACAAAATGTTGGTGGAAAGAGGCTCTTACTCCAGAATGCTTCTTAAACCTGTATCCCTTCTGAAGAAGTAAGGCACTTACTATTAAAAACAGGAGTAATAAATTCTATTCACAGAGAAAGAAAGACGTCCCTTTTTTAACTCATCTTCTGCGGACTCAAGCGATTCAGCGGACTTCTCTATCCAGTACTTGACCATTTTATTTAAGGACTCCTCTCTGCTCATAAGGAGATTCCTTCCTTTTCAATAAAATAATGGATTGGAAGAACTGAAACAGGGGAGTTGTTCCATTCCTCGTCAGAAAAAATAAGGGCACTTATATTGGCCCCGAACTGCAGATTTATATAAAAAACCATATCTACTATCCGGTTTTCTATCTCTCTGGTAACCTTGCAGGGCAGAAGTACTAAAACATCAATATCTGATTCTTCATCAAATCTCCCTGTTACTTTTGAGCCAAAAAGTTTAAACTTTGCACCCCGCCACATCTTGTTTATCTTAGCGACAAGGGTATCCAGGGCTTTCAATTCATTCGGTGTGAGATACTTGCTGATTGCATTTTTCTTCTTCATACCTTTATCCTTCTTTTTCCTTTAGTATTGTCAAAAATTTTTGCTACTGGTTGTCTAATTTATTTTTTGTTTTGTCTGTATTATCCTTCTCTTACTCTTACGCAACTTAAAAGTTGCAGCTACCATCTTTAGGCCTTAATTAAGAAAAATATTCATTACCAGTTTCCCTCCCCTCACATGAAAGTGTTTTCCCTTTATTTATAAGGTTTTCCTGCAATTTTTTCCATGTTTTTTTGACACTACCCCTTATTATCTTCTTTTGAGAAGGGAGGATAGCAATTTTTCCCTTACCCGCAAGGAGCATTAATTACCGGACACAATATTTAGTTACTACCATTTTAACTTTCTGATTTTATGGTTTTTTCTTTCTTCACCGCCTTAACTCCAAGTGTTATAAAGCCTACACCAAAGAGGGCGATGAAGGCTCCAGCAATATATGGGTATAGGAGATTGGGATACCATATGAGCCCTGTTCCGGTAATAACTAAAGCAATGCCTAAAAGCATGATGAAGTAACCAAAAATGCTCGAGGGAATCATTATTTCAACAGGCTCCGCCTTTGTTCTTACTAATCCCATTAAGAGAAATCCCACTCCCATTCCTATTAATACACCAACTCCAGGATTACCGAAAGCTAAACCGATACCCAGACCGAAGAACATAGAGGCAGGAAAAAGCAAACCCCGCAAAGCACCACCTTTTTTCTCCTCAGGCATATTTTTCACCCCCTTTCTTTATCATAAAGTTAAAGAGGTCTTTATTGAGACCCCATACTCCTTTGCTTTTGCTGCTTCAGTGAATTCTAAAAATTTAAAACCACTTTATCAGGTGTTGAGCCTGACCAAATTTTCACGCAAGCCCTAAGCCACCTCAGATTATTCTTTTGAGCCATTCGATGACGATGCTTTGCATTTCTGGCCCGAACCGGTTATAATCTTCAGGAATTTGATGACAGAGCTTATGTTCCATGCCGAAGAGCCTGTAGACCTTCCGCGCTTCTTCCAGGGCTTTCTTTACGTCATCGAGCGTGGCCTCGCGGTCAAGTTCCGGGCTTACGACGAGAAGATCACGAGGAGCAAACATGGCAAGGAGTGCATGATAATCATATGGTATCCGCTCTTCGTTTTCAAGAAAGAACCCCAATTTCGGAAGTAAAGCATATAAATGCGACCAACGACGGACGCCGCCTGTGCCTCGCTCGGGCCTGTCCATTCGCATAGGCGTAAAACCACACACACAAGCGAATCCAGCTAATCTGTCCTCAAAAGCTGCCAGATGTAGACCGACCATCCCCCCGAGCGCATATCCCACCCCGTAGACTCTTTCCCTGTCCACAAAGGAAAGCTCTAACAGGGCATCTAATGCGCTCTGGGTGTCGTGTACCATTTTCCCAAGAAGGGACCAACGTGGATGCCTATCGTAAAAGTTCTCGCTTTCTTCAATTCGTCTACCGAAACCTATCTGGTCAAAACAGAAGACGACAAAGCCTTTCCGCGCTAAGGTTCGGAAGATTTGTTCTCCCCTGCAGTATCCGGCCACATATCCATTCGAAAACGAGAATGGATGGAGCCAGAGAATTGCGGGTAATTTTTCTTTTGAGGAGGACAGGCCAGAAGGCATGTAAACATCTCCTGAAATATAATCGCCGAAAACGATTCCCCTCTTTTCCAATCCATCACCAGCCCAGGATCGCCCAAGCAGTCTTGCCACGTGTTCTGGTTCTGAGCCGTATAGACCTATTGAGCCTCGAGCATAAGGAGGCTCTTCGCCAAGCATCCAGCGAACATTTCTGCGAATTTCATCTTTACGACGGTTCCAATCATCAATCGTGCGCACCTCTTTCCCGTTCTCGAGGACCATCAAATCATCAAGACCCTTTTTGGGAAACGAGGAGACATTCACACTTATCTTGCTTTTTGACTTCCACAAATTAAAATCACACGGGTAGATGAGCCTTTCCTTGAAGTCAAATTTCTTTCGTCCAAAGTGAGTATCGCACCAGTCAAGATAATTCTCAATAACTGTAGCCCAGGTCTCATGAGAGCCGTGCCGCCAGAGTATCCTCAGCTTATCCTCTGCGTTGAGAAACTCATACACCTTTTTAGCCGCAAGGTAAGTCTGTTGCATAGCCCACACGCTTTCGACGTTGTCATTTAACGCTATGCTCAAAAGGCACGGACGCGGAGCGGAAAGCGCGATTAATTCGTGGTTGTCCACGGGCAAGCGGTCTTCACTGCCCGCAAAGAATCGCAGTCTTGGATGAAACCAATCAGGGAAAACCCTTGTGAGAAGTTCTATTCCCTCTCCGAAGTGCATCTCAGAAAAATAGCGATAAGGCATCGCTCCCCCTGCTCCTGAACTACTTGAGATGACAGCCGATATTCGTTCATCGATGGCAGAGGCGATAAGGGACTGCTTCCCATTTCGGGAATGTCCAGTCAGCGCTATCTTGTCCTTTTCCACAAAATCAAGCGTCTCGAGGTAATCTATACAACGTCCTGCTGCCCATGCGCGTCTTGTCAGCCTCGACCAATCATGCTCGGGATAAGCCTCTAAAAAACTGTCTGTATCGTCCCTGGAATCCGAGCCAGCATATACACAGCCAATATATCCTCGCGTAACGGCCACAAGAGCCCATGCTCTATGGTTATGCTGGGTCATGAAAACAGGGAAAGGACCTTCGCCTTTTGGGATGATCAGCTCCATCCAGAGCCTGGCCTTGTGATCCGGGCCAAACTCCAAACTAATCTCCTTGACAGTGGCATTTCCTTCCTTGCGAGAACTCAATACTATAGGGCGAATGTTATCAGGTGGGGGAGGGATGCTTCCGAGGACATAACGATGGAAGAGTTTCTTTATCTCATCACGTCTGCGATGCCAATCTTCTTTAGTTTTGATAAGGATTTTCTTTCCATTTTTCTCTGTTACTAAAGGATTGGGAAGTTCTGGACTTGAAGGGAAGGATTCAAGATCTGGAGGAGCTTCTCTGGTTCTTTTAAGCCATTCTTGCCATGGTTTACTTTCCGGCAGAGCATTCATGATTTTATTAACTCTCGACATAATTTCTTCCTCCTCTTCTTGGTGTTAGCCTGCATCATAATGCTATGTTAGGAGAACTCGCAGGCTGCCCTAACTAAATCTTTCCAGCATTTTCTATACTCGGCTCCATACCTGATCCTCATCTACAACTCCATACTTTCTGCCAATTTCAAAGGTTGGATCTGCAATCATGGGCATCGGTGGAAATTTTCTTCCTGTCTCCTTTAAAGCAAGGGTTATTGCTGGACTTGTTTCTGTCCAGACCTTATGGGAATGAACAGAATCTGCACTGATAGCGATGCCCACTCCTCCGAACTGTTTTAATCTCTCATAGTTTCTGATTATTCCAGCAATTTCGGTGGCACATACATAGGTAAAGTCCCCAGGATAAAAGCACACCAATATCCATTTGCCCTTAAAATCTGATAGTTTTACCTTCCTCACCTTACCCTCAAAGTAAGCGGTTCCCTCAAAATCTGGTGCTGGTCTATCCACTACTAACATTTTTTACTTCTTTTAAAGCTTCCCTTACCGTCATACCCGAAAGCTCTTTATGCCTTATCCCCTTAGATTTTAGGGCGTCTACCATATTCGCCCCAAATTTTCCGCTAACAACTATCTCAACTTTTTCGTCCGAAAGCATTTCAGCAACGCCAAATCCTGCACCACCACCGCCAACCCTGAATGGATTCTTTATCGCTTTAGTTAACTTGCCATCTTCGAAAATTAAATAATACGGTGCTCTGCCACTTACCTCACTTACCTTAGCATTCTCATCCTTACCATTTGAAGCAATTGCAATCCTCATAAAAAGCCACCTCCTTCTATTTTTTCAAATATTATACCCTGAACAATTGAGATGATAATCATAACTATCGTAAGAACTACTGTGTATTTCAGGCCAAAATAAAGTATTATCATAGGAATTAGAGGTGGTTTAACAGCCCTGTTGTAGAGAAATGTAGCAATAAAACCGTATTTAACTCCTTTCTTTCTAAGCTGTCTGAGCATAGGATACCACATATAGATTGGCCCTGTGGAGATGATTCCACCGGCAACAGCGATTAACCATCTCTTAAGGCCAGCGGACTTACCTAAGTATTTTCTTACATTCTCAGGGCTTACAAAATACTCAAGAGCGACCATAAGGGCAAAGATCACCACAAAGATTGTGATAATGTTTTTTATTATTCTCAAGGAGAACTTTAAGGAGGGCAAAACCGCATCTATTTTTAAAAATCCTGTAATTAGATATAGCACAGCGACGGTCAACAAAAAGTACCATCCCGCATGACTTTTTTCGCTTTTTCTCATAACAGTCCTACTATAAATACCGTTATTATCGCGACAATTATGGAAAGGAGAAAGCTCAAGATGTTTCTCAAAATTGCAAATTTTCTGCCAAGCAACAGTGCCTCAGCCGGAAGTTGAACCAATCCCACGGTAACCCATGCAACCAAAAATGAGGTAACCGCAACAAGACTTATTCCTTGCTTCAAAAATTCTCCTCCAAGAACATAGCTGGTAATAGGATTACCAGCAAGCACGCTTCCCAATCCACTTCCAATAATTGAATCCAGGAGGATGTTTTTGCTAAATAAGGCAGCATAATAGGATTTAGGCATTAAAGTGCTCGCCAGGCCAATTAGCAAGATAGCTCCCACAAGTATGGGAAGGCTGTTAAATATAGATCTTGCTGATTTTATCATCGCACTCTTTAATTTTTCATTCATTTTAGAACAAAGGGGTCAGTATATCAAATAATTTCCCTATCTCTCTTAAGCGTTCAAAAATCAAGGCCAGCCCCAGAATGTCCCGACCGTCTACCACTCTTTGCAACTTGAATCAGCCATTCCTTCATTTCAGGATCATCCCATAAAATTCCATTTCTCTCCCAGTAATAGTAAGCCTCATCATCTCCGCCGACAATATATCTATCGGGGAAAAGAGTTTTAGGTGTGTCTTTTCCTTAAAAGCTCTCTGGCTACCTTGGGACTTTTTCGAATAGCTTTCTTTAGTAAAAGGGTTGCCTTTTCTTTATCGCCCATTTTAAACAGGGCGTAGGGC
>QMPZ01000100.1 GCA_003648815.1 Candidatus Aerophobota bacterium
GTCGGATGGAGCGCACGTTTTCTTCTGTAAACACCTCGCCTGCCTTCATGTCTTTCACGACGAACAATGACCGGCGGAAGACGCGGCTCTTCGCTTCCTGCTCCTCTACCTCATACCGCACTTCGCCTAATGCCTTCTCAGCTGTCCGAATTGCTTCCACCATCGCCTTAAATTCGTGAGGCTCCAGGGAAAAGGCACTATCCGGTCCGGGAACATCCCTCGAGAGCGTGAAGTGCTTCTCCACAATGCATGCCCCTAATGCCACCGCCGCCACTGGCACGGCTATGCCGAGCGTATGGTCGGAAAGACCAACGGGCACTCCAAACGCTTCAGCGAGGTGTGGAATGGTACGAAGGTTCATCTCCTCTGGAGGAGCCGGATAGGCACTGGTGCATTTTAAAAGTGCAATCTGTGTGGCCCCAGCTCTTTGGGCTGTCTGGACAGCTTCCTCGATTTCGCTCAGCGTGGCCATCCCTGTTGAGATGATAAGTGGTTTACCTGTCCGCGCCATCCTCTCAATAAGCGGGATGTCCACAATTTCAAACGATGCCACTTTGTGGACCGGCACTCCCATCTCCTCCAGGAAGTCAACCGCTGTAGGATCATAGGCGGTTGAAAAAAGGTCAATCCCTATCTCATCTGCAATCTTTTTCAGCTTCGGCTGCCATTCCCAGGGCATACAGGCTTCGCTGTAGAGATCATAAAGGGTGCGACCAGCCCAAAGGGTTCCCTCACCATGGCGGAATAAATCAGCATCAACGTTAATTGTCACGGTATCAGGTGTATAAGTTTGCAATTTAACCGCATCAGCACCGACTTCTTTAGCCTTGTTGATTAACTCAACCGCACGGCCAAAACTCTGACAATGGTTTGCTGATAACTCAGCAACAATATAAGTGGGATACCCTGTCCCAATTCGTCGCCGATTGACCTCAATAAAAGGGCTTTCAGTAAGCATCATATCCCCCTTCAATTATGCCTAAAATTTCTCTCAGTCCTTTAACGATAAACTTAGCCTTGGCAGCTCCAGAAATTATATCTATGGAGTTTTTCTGCATTGAACGGTTCACTTGAATGGTCAACATTCCTAAAGAATTAGGGCCAAGAAAGTCTTTAGAAGCATCATCGCCGACATACGTAGCCTCTGATGGGTGCACTTGCAAAAAATCAAGAGCCGCTTTGTAGGGAATAACAGAGGGTTTCCAACATTCTTTCCCCATTTCGTCAGTGCATATAATTACATCAAAAAGCTTATCCAAACCTAAGGCGGTGATTTTGTTTCTCTGGACAGAAGCCATTCCATCTGTTACTATTCCCAAGAGCATATTGCGCTGCCTCAAATATTCAAGTATAGGTAGGACATCTTCATATAAACAGATAGTTGGACAATGTGAACGGTAAAGATACACTAGCAGCTTTACCCTCTCTTCTGTATATAAATTTAGCTCGTGAAGCAAGGTGTCAAAAACTTTCCCCCTTCCATCTCTCTGCAAAATGTGAAGCATTTGGGCAAAGAGAGCATTCTCATCAAAATGATACCTTGGACTGAGGTAACGAGCTATGCTCCTAAAACCGCTTTTCACAAATTCAATCTCGGGGTATAAAGTATCATCGAGATCAAATAACACAGCCTTCATAGGAACTCCTTCTTCGTAAGTGATTTTGCATCTAGAAACAAATCTTCAGTATATCGCAGCATAACATAATTATCCTTAAACTCTCCAATCATAGGCTTCAACCTCTCTCCTTTTAGCAATTTTATAAGAAAAAGAGGGGTGAACGCTCCGGCTGCAAATCCGAGGTGAGCAGCACCACCAAAACGAGGATTTACTTCGATGAATTTAACTATACCTTTGTCGAGGAAACATTGAATCGTGTTGTGACCTATTAATCTTAACTCTCTTGCCAACCGAATAGCTTCTTGAATAAGTACAGAATTTTTAGTTGTTTTACTGACAAAGGATTCCCCCCCAAAGATGTAGATGCGTTCACGTGGCACCACAGATATCACTCTTCCTGAAAAATCAGCAAAAAGATCTATAGTGTATTCAGGAGCTTGAATAAATTCTTGAATAATCACATCAGGTATTTGTTTTATTAATATCTTTAGCTCCTCTTGTGAATTAACACGAATTGCTTGACGGCTTCCCTTCCCATACCGTGGTTTAACGAATAAAGGGAATTTGGATTTATTATAATCATAGCTTTCAGGGATAGCAAAGCCTTTTTCTTGACAGAACTCGATGAACAATTTCTTATCTTGGCAGACCCTCACAACATCCGGATCTGGAACCATCACAAAGGTGCCAACATCTGCGAATTCATCTTTATGCTCAGCAAAAAATGGGAGCTCTTCATCTCGAGTGGGTATAAGGAGTCTGATCCTTAATTTTTTACATAAATCTAGCATTATTGTTAGGAATTCCGGCTTATTGCTTGGAGGTACGAGGTAATGTTCATCAGCAAAATACAAGGCAGGGGCAAATGGACTTATATCTACTGCAATGACTTTCCCCTCTCCTTCCTGTGCCAGTGCTTGCTGGAAGGCACGAATCAAATTCACTTTCCGGGATGCACTTGTAATTAAGATATTCATTCCCTTTTAACCTCCGCAAAAACCAAGCAATCCCGGCCAACTCCAATTTCAGCCAACGCTATATATATACGACGCCTCAATTCCCCAGGAATAGACATCTCAAAACGTACCCTTTTTTGGTAACATTTACTTCCGACTTCTGGATTACCCACGTAGTCATCTCCCATAAGCAGAAATAACTCCATCGGGAAACTCCCTTGCGAGTGAATGACTTTAAAGCCGAGTCGCTCCAAAAGAGCGTGTAATGAGCGGAAATTAAAATAGTTGATATGGTCGGGAATAGCTATTCCACCAGGGCTTCTTGTTCAGTTGTTTTTGAGCAGCTAACTGTAATTCATTAAAATCGTTAGGCACTTGAATTACAATCATACCCGTATTAGTCAGTAAATTCTTAACTAGACTCAAAAATTCAACAGGATTGGGGATATGCTCTAACACGTGTAATAATGTAACAATGTTAAATGTAGATGAATACTGAGGGTATTTTGATAGGAACTCCTCAATGCTTAAATTATAAACTTCTAAGCCTTTGCTTTTAGCAATAGCAACTCTGAATCAAGACCCACAGCCTCCCATCCATGCTGCTTCATGAAAGCATAAATTCACTTGTCCCGCAACCTATACCTAATAGGCGCTTAGAAATCAGGTTGCCTTTTTGCTCTAACACCGCCAGTATATCTGAATACAGCGATGAACTAAGCCAAGAGTGCTCTCTATCTGCCTCTTCTCCGTCCGTCATAAGCTTATGAACATCGGGGGCGCGTTTTCCCTTGCGAACAAGGTTATAATACTGGCTCTGATAGAATTTTGTAATCTCTCTCTCCTTAGGTATTGGGTCAAGCCGTCTGTACCCGTAATCAGGATCTTGAATAATGCGGTATTTCTCAGCATTACTCATTGTCTAACCCCCTGACCTGCGCTATTTTGCTCAAATTCTATTATCATCTTAATACCCTCTTCGAGGCGAGTAGGTGGAGCCCATCCGGTCATCTGCTTCAACTTTGTCAAATCGGCACAACTGGCTTCAAAAGGCTCCTTTATACCAAGATCCCGTATTCTCAACTGGCCTACGTTCTCACCGATACAATCTAAAACCTCCTGGATGCTCCTTGCAGCACCAGAACCAAGGTTTACAGCTCCCTCGGCGTTGGGGCTTTCTGCAAGTCTTAGCAACCCCTCAGCGACGTCCCTAGCAAATATAAAATCAAAACAGTTCTGCTTGTTGTATACCTCAATATCTTGACCAGACAAAGCAGCACGAACCCATCTGGAAACCACATCCCTTGAACCGCAACCATAGACACGAAATATACGGGCATAGATGCTACGCAGCGATAAATTAACGACTTCTTTTACAAATTCGATTTCTTCTTCTGTATAGTGTTTCGCCGCTCCGCAAAGATTTCGAGGCGCTATACGGTCATCTTCCTTCAAGTAAGTCACATCACGGAATGAGGGTGAAAGATAAAGAGAAGGTGAGTAAACAAGATAACTGGAAGCGAATACAAGTACTTCTAAGTCGGGCATTTCCTTTGCAAGATCAACAATCCGATGACTGAGCAGGACATTGTCGTGCCAGTTTATGTCCCAAAATTCAGGAGATTCTTTGGACCTTTCAAATGAAGCAGCCAGGTGGAAAATTATCTGGGGTTGAAAATCATGCAACTCATCCAAGCTATCTTTAGCCAAATCTTTTTGAATGTGCAAAACCCCTGCCCAATCTCCCTTGGGCAAAGGCTGTCGGTCTACCGAGAAGATGCTCGCTCCCTTCCCAATGAGTAATTTAAGAAGCTCGCGTCCAATGACACCTGCTCCTCCTGTAACAAGAACCCGCTTGTCCTTGATGAGACTCTCTTTCATTTTTGCCCTTTCCTGGTTGAAAGATGCTCCAAAACACGATCGCAGCCAGCGCCGTCTACGAAATGGCGGCTCAGTGTGGCCATATTTCTACGCACCTCTTCATCCTGTATAAGCTCGTTCAGGGCTTTCGTGAGCTGATGTGCATAAAGCCGATTGAACCAGCCCATGCTAGCAAACAGCCCGTATTTCTCCACACCACTTGATAGGAACTCCTCGATAGGTGTGGTTATGACCACCATAGTGGGAACACCCATAAATGCCAGCTCCCAAACCGTGGTTCCGGCTGAGGACACCGCCACATCCGCCCAGGCCATAAGCTTTGGCATATTCTTTACATTGCGGACCAAGCGAACAGGAATACAGCTTTGCCTGGTCGCTTCTTCCAGCGTATCGGCGTGGGGGTTGCTTGCGCCAATAACAACAGTCACCTCCAAATCAGAGATATCTGCCCTTTGAAGGGCCTGGATTATTTTAAGTGTTACGTTTTCAGGGTCACTGCCTCCAAGTGTGACCAGCACCTTTTTGGCAATGTCGGGAATCTCCCGCTTCCATCCTTTCCACTTCAAAAACTCTCGGCGAAGGAGGACATATTTTGTGCCCAACAGCAGTCTGGTATAGGGTTCACAATGGTAGCTTAAATCCTCGGCATGAAGGTTCTGATTGAGCACGATGTCAGCGTAGTAATGGTTCAGATGAGCCATATCATCTATCACAAGCAGACGATTACCGGCATCTTTTATTCGCTTCTGGTAAACTTCATCAAAATGATAACCATCAAGCACCACCCAAGCATCAGGATGTCCGGCTATAACGTTTTTCGTAACCTCCCAATCGCCAGGCTCAGGATATGAAGAAGATAGCAAATGAACCTCAAATCCCTCCTCCCGGAGCCGTTCAAGCAAGCCCTCATTCCGGCAGGCGGTGATGAAAGCGACTTCGCCACCGGCATCCTTCCAGGCCTGTGCCAGTGCCAGACAGCGCATCAGGTGGCCGGTGCCGATCTTGGTGCTGGCATCGGCGCGGATCAATAGAATTTTTCCCGTTATCTTTGTCATGGCACTTCTTTCTGTTTCACACTTTTATTGATTTCCAGCCACTCCGGATGCTCCTCCAGCAGATCAAGCACCTCACGCCAGGAGAAGTGATCATGCTCAAAGTGATTATAAATACGGCGGACAAATTCTAAGTCTTCCCGGGTATCTACAGTCCATCGCATATGAGACAGGTCTTTCTCATTGGTAACGGCTTTAAGTTTAAATTTCTCAGGCGCCCGGCGGATATACGGTGTCACATGTTCACGCCAAGCGGAATTTTTGTCTTCTTGCCAGGCACGCTCCAGTGTTTTGAAAGTCATCGCTTCAACATCTATCCCACGTGGAAAAGTTCTCGGGGGAAGCGTATTACTAACGTAATCAAGCGAGCCATCTTTTAGTAGTTCTTGAACAACCAAATCGATGATCTCCGGGTCAATTAAGGGACAGTCGGACGTGATGCGCACCACGATGTCAGCGTGATGCCTTTTCGCTGCCTGGTAGTAACGGTCGAGGACATCGTCTTCGCTGCCACGAAAGTGTGCCCAGCCACGGGAGCTGCACAACCCAACAA
>QMPZ01000101.1 GCA_003648815.1 Candidatus Aerophobota bacterium
GTTAAGGCTCGTCTCATCTTCTTTCCTCCTGGTCCTGATATTTTTTTGGGTATTTTTTGAAAAAGTGTTTTCAGCTTGGCCTCTTACCCTTCACCTCCTTTTGGCCTTATTTTTGGTGTTTTTCTATTTTCGAGCAAAGCTACTTTATTACTATCGTTTTAATACATTTTATGTCGGCTTGAAATCCGTCAACTTTCTCTGAAAAACTCTGATGCTATATCTGATTGAAATTACTCGATCTCCGCAACCAGAACTGTATCTACAGGATCAATGGCTTTTTCTGGAAGATCGATAACTGTTCCACCTTCTTTGCTCCTGAACTTAAGGCTCTTACGGTCCGGATCGGCCAGAGGATATACCTTCTTTATCTCCCTATCAAAAGCTGGAACCTCGATCTGGCCAGTATCAGGCCAGGCTAAGATGTGCAGGTAGAGTTTATCGGGCTTAGCAGTGGAGCGACCCCATTCCATCTCCGGGAAGGGACCGGCTGTAGTTCCGTAAATGCTCTCGCCGTTGACCTTCAGCCATTCTCCCATCTCCCTTAACCGGTCCACACTTGGCTTGGGGATGGTTCCTTCAGCTGTGGGACCAACGTTGAGCAGGTAATTTCCGCCCTTGCTGACGATCTCCACCAGCTTGTGAATCAAGACTCCGGTTGATTTCCAGTTATGATCGTAGCTTTTGAATCCCCAGGTATCATTTATGGTGGCAGGAGTCTCCCAATCTCCCTCGACCTTTCCTGGAGGAATTTCGTTATCTCCCATTTCCCGGTAATCAGCAATTCCCACCTCTCGCCAGGGACCTACACGGCCGCTGACGAGTGTCTCGGGCTGAAGTTCGTGGACGAAATCCCTCAGGTTTCTCGCCTGCTCTGGGGTGGGGGTCATTATGTCAAACCAGATAACAGCGACCGGACCGTAGTTGGTGAGTAGCTCACGAAGCTGTGGCTTCACGTACTCCTCCAGGTATTTGGAGAAGTTCTTCTTTTCCGGGTCATAATCCCAGTCGTTTCCCAGCCCATCAGGATGATGCCAGTCCAATGTCTGGGAGTAGTAAAAGCCCAATTTAATTTTCTCTTTTTTGCAGGCTTCGGATAGCTCCTTTAAGGGATCGCGTTTGAAGGGAGTTGCCTTCACGATGTTGTAGTCTGTCAGTTTGGTGTCAAACATGCAGAACCCATCGTGATGTTTGGCGGTGATGACGATCCACCTCATACCAGCATCCTTTGCCACCTTAACCCATTCCTCGGCGTTGAACTTCACGGGATTGAACCTTTTGGCAAGAGCCTCGTATTCCCTTACGGGAATCCTGGCACGATACATAATCCATTCCCCTATTCCGGGAACCCTTTTCCCTTTCCAGACCCCTGCCGGTATGGCATATAGACCCCAGTGGATGAACATTCCGAATTTTGCCTCACGCCACCAGGCCATGCGCTTCTCATGAGCCTCTTGAATCCTATCAGTCTGCTCTGTCATTGACCATCCTCCTTTTTATTTTTGTTTAACCTTGTTTTTACTTTAAGAGTTTCCCACAGCTACCTTCGACCAAGCTTTCTGATCAGCTCAAGGTAATACAGGGCGTTTTCTAAGGGAACGTTATGGGGAATATGGTTTCCCACGGCGAAGAAGTATCCGGGGCAGTTTTTACCTATATCAGCACATCTTTTTACCTCTTGAAAAATCTCTTCCTTTGTCCCGAAGCTTAAGATACGGGTGTCGATGTTACCGATGATTACCTTGCTTTTGCCGTACTTTTGGGCTATCCTTTCCAAACTTGTAAGGGGCTCGAAGATGAACCCATCCGCTCCAGCCTCGACCAGGTCGTCCACGAACTCATCGAAGTTTCCGTCCGAACAAAAGAGGACCTTTATCCCCTCTTTCTTGAGGATACTCCAGAGCTTCTTGTAGCGAGGAAAGATGTGCTTTCTGTACCAGTTGGGGTGAAAAACAGGTCCATTTGTCCAGACGATGTCGTCATGGCAGATAAAGACCTTTATGCTCGTCTTAGCCCAGGCCTTATAATTAGCCAGACTTATCTGAAAAAATCCCTCCAGAACTTTGTCAAACCTTTCCTCATCCAGGGGGGCGGAGGAGAGAAACATCTCCCATCCGAAGGCCTGGATGCAGGCTGAGAAAAGGGTCTTGTAGTATCCTCCGGGAAAGACAAGGGTGGGATTTTCCTTTTGTCCCCTTTGATAAAACTCCTCAAAATACCTTGCTCTTTCTTCCACGTCAGGAACTCCGTACTCGGCTACCGGGTCAAAACTTAAGACCTCCTCGACATCCTTGAAGGGACAGTGAACATTTGGATTGTAGTCAGAGCCATCCTCCTGGAAGATCGCATGCCCCATACAAGTTGTCCTCCCTTTCCATTCAGGCCCGTCGTTGGACACCCAGAGGAAATCGTAATCAGTGAGTTGATAAAATTTTCTCCAGGCTTCTTTCTCCTCGTTTTTGTTCTTCGGATCCAGGCCGGTAATGTGTTTGACCAGCTTGGGATGGGAGCAGTACTCGGTATGGGGTATGGTGGGAGGCATCTCAAGGTTTAAGGCAGCCCATCCGCGCTCATAGCTCATTTCAAGTTCTCCTCAGCATATATTCATAGTTTTCCGGAGGCACGTTTTCAGCTACAAAGTGGTCCGAAGACATAATATAATCAACACCTTTAGCAACACTGAGCCCATATAAAGTCTCTTTATAGATGATCTCTTTCCCATCTCTCTTTTGGTAACTTCTGACTCTCTAATCTTGTATTGGGTTGACCACTCTTGATAAATTGAATCCAAAAGAAATCGGTGATGAGAACTCTACTGGTTCTTCGTGGTTTAAAGCTTTCAGGACCCTTTCCCTTTTAATATCAGCCTTGGATGAGGTGGACATTTATTCTTCCTGATGCTTTTCTAATCCAGGTGAAATACTTCCTCCATCTCCGCCCACCATTCGCCGGACTTTCTCGTAGGTAGAGGTTCTTGCATGGGCTTCATAATGCTCCACCACTTTTGGGTATGAGGGTCATCAGCCATCTTTTTCATATCAGCTTCATAATTATCTCCTATATACTCAAAGTAGGAAAACAGGTAGTTGTCCTTAAGAAAGATGGAATAGTTTCTTATATTGCACTCCTTAATCTTCTTCAATACCTCTGGCCATACCGAAGCATGATAGCGTTTGTACTCTTCAATTTTGTCTGGTTTTATCTTAATCACTGAACCCACTCTTCGCATAAAGCCCTCCTTTTATTATTTTTATATGCTCCATATTCTATCGCCGCAACCATGGTAAGGTAATTTTCTGGGGGATTCCTTTAAAGATGCTGATTGAGGAGTTAAGGATATAGCCTCCTCCTTCCTTACCTACCCTTCTAGCAAACTCTGCATCATCTTCTGGAGGGATTATGTTTTTCCTTCCACCGCATCTATCCGGTTTATTTCCTTGCCCAGGACATAACTATATACCTCGTCCGAGGTAATCTAAAATTCTACTTGGGCACCCTGTCCAGCTCTTTGAATTGCAAAGCTGCGAGAATCCTACTTACCTCAGGTTCTCTATGTTCCATTTTTCTTTCCCCTCAAAAACTATGTTTATCCGTATCATGGATATGGAGGGAACTTATGCCGCTCATTTATATGGATCAGCGGCGTCGCGCAAGCCATCCCCTAAGAAGTTAAAGGCTAAGACGGTGATGATAACGAAAAGACCGGGAATGAGAAGCCACGGGTGCATGGAAACAGTTTTCACGTTTTGAGCTTCATTTAGAAGAACTCCCCAGCTTACCACTGGTGGGCGAAGTCCCAGGCCTAAGAAGCTTAAAGAAGTCTCTCCTAATATCATACCAGGTACAGATAAGGTTAAGTTCACGATGAGATAGCTCAAAAACGAGGGAAGAAGATGTCTTACTATTATTCTTCCATCACTTGCTCCGGCAATCTTGGCTGCCATGGTAAAGTCCTCTTCCCTTAAGCTTATAAGCTTTCCCCTCACCACCCTGGCCAGACCACACCATCCTACGAAGGAAAGAATAATGGTGATGGCAAAGTAAACTTTAAGAGGAGGCCAATCAGTCGGTATCGCCGCAGCCAAACCCATCCAAAGTGGGATAGTGGGGATGCATATCAAAAACTCTATAATTCTTTGAATAACCATATCAGCTGCTCCCCCATAAAATCCAGAGATCCCCCCTAAGAGTGATCCCAAAATAAAGCTCAAGGCCACTCCTACCAGACCTATGGATAGGGAAATGCGAGAGGCGTAGAGGTTACGGGAGAACATATCCCTTCCCAGCTTGTCCGTTCCAAATAAAAAGAGTATCCCTCCTTTTTTTACCCCGATAAAATGTATGTCCGAAGGGAATATGTTCCAAAGTTTATACTTATCTCCACGGACAAAAAAGTAAATAGGATATTTTTTGCTCTTATCTTCTTTGTATATCTTCTCCCAGGTTATAGGATCTCGCGCGCGTTTAAACCCACAGACAAAAGGTCGAAAATGAAACTTTCCCTCTTCATCAAAGAAGTGAATTCTTTGAGGAGGACAGTAAATATATTTTGTATAACGCTTATATATATCCTGGGTGGAAAAGAACTCACAGAAGATAGCCCCTGTATAGAAAATAGCTAATATAACACCTCCTATTATAGCTAATTTATGCTTTCTGAACTTTCGCCACATGAGTTGCCATTGTGAGGCCATATAAAATTTTTCTTCAGCGCTAATTTCCTTTCTTTTATCCTTCATAGTTTAACCCCCTTTCTCGTATCTAATACGAGGATCTATCCAAAGAAGAAGAAGATCAGAGATAAAGGTACCTACGATTGTCAAAAGGCTCAAGAGCAAGACCATGCTTCCTGCCAGGTACATATCCTCACTCATAAGTGCACGGTAAAGAAGAGGACCTATGGTGGGAAGGCTAAGTACTATGGCAGTAATGGTTCCTCCTGAGACGATGCTGGGAAGCATCCAACCTATGGTGCTAAATATAGGGTTGACGGCCACTCTTACAGGGTATTTAAACAGAAGAACTCTTTCGGAAACTCCCTTAGCTCTGGCAGTAATTACATACTGTTTTCTGAGCTCATCTAATAGACAGCCTCTCATGACGCGAATAAGACCAGCGGTACCAGCTGTACCGATGACTATTATGGGAATGGGAAGGTGTTTTAACATGTCGACGAACTTCGCGATGCTCCAGGGAGCAGTTGTGTACTCCGGAGAGAAAAGGCCGCCTACGCTAAGCCCAAAATATTTGTAAAACAAGACCATCAAAACTAAAGCAAAGAGGAAGTTAGGGGTTGCCAGGCCGGCAAATCCTATAACAGTGAATGCATAATCACCTACGGAATATTGATGGGTAGCCGAATAAATTCCTATGGGTATGGCTACGGCATAGGTAAAGATGACGGTGAAAAGGTTTACAACCACCGTCAAAAGCAGACGTTCACCTATCAGCTCGCTTACCGGCTTTCCCCACTGAAGAGATCTGCCAAAGTCTCCGTGAAGTATCCCCCATACCCATTTAAAGTAACGAAGATACACCGGTAAATCTAACCCATACTGTCTTCTTAATGAGGCAATTTCTGCCTCGTCCACGGTCTGACCACTTATCTCTAACTGGTGTATGTACATTTCTACATAATCACCGGGAGGAAGTTGAATGATGAGAAATGCAGTAACCGACATCACCGCGAGAATAATGAGCATATATATGAACCGACGAATGACATAAAATAACATATCTTTCTCCTTAATGCAGAAGTGCCGGGCCACAAAGCCCGACACTTCTAAAGTTTATTGGTTATTTCTTGAAGAACCACTGCTCTGCAGCCTCTCCCACGACGATTGAGTAATACTTTTTCTTTTCAGCTATGGAGATGTTTCCCAACCTCTTTGAGTAAACAAAGGGGGTGGGAGTCTGAGCTACGGTACCTATGACCCATAGGTTTTCAGCCTGAAGGCGGAAAAGCTCCTTGCCAGCTTTTATCCTCTCCTCCTCAGAA
>QMPZ01000102.1 GCA_003648815.1 Candidatus Aerophobota bacterium
AGATTCCTGGCGAGGTGATATTTGAGGTTGAAGGAGGGTATGGGGTAAACTTTCATTTTTATCCGGACAAGGGCTCCGAGTTGATAGTCGAGCCAGACCCACAGTTTGGGGTCTGGGGAGGAGCTGAAGGAACGCATGGCGAACAGCTTCCCTCAGTTGATTTTTCCTTAGGAACGATACAGGCAGTATTCGTATTGAGGGGACCAGGAGTCAAGAAGGGATTTAGGGCAAAAAAACCCATATTCTTAAGGGATGTGGCGCCGACTTTATCGCATCTACTGGACATTCCCATGCCAAAAGATGCTGAAGGGCGCATTCTGCATGAGTTTTTTGAGAACTAATAAAGGGGAAGCTTTACAAGGAGGAGGAAGATGAGCAGGAAGGAAAGGCCAAATATTTTAATATTTCTGATGGATACTCAACCGGTGAGGAATATGGGCTGTTATGGATATTCCAAGAACACCACTCCAAACATAGATAAGATAGCCGAGGAGGGAACCGTCTACGAAAATCACTTTGTCACAGGTTCCTGGACCGTTCCGTCCCATGCCTCCCTCTTCACGGGAAAGTATCAATCCGGGCATGGAGTGGGTGTTCAGTTTGAGTTTATGCCGAACGATTATCCCACCATGCCTGAGATCCTGGAGAAGGCAGGCTATCAGACGGTGGCATTTTCCAACAACTCCTGGGTCAATCAGGATGCGACAAATGTCGCACGGGGCTGGAGGGATTTTACCTTAGTTCCAAGACCAAAGGGACAGAATGTCCAGATTGGTCCGGAGGACGACTTTATCCTGGACACAAATGTGGATTCCGGTTCCCTTTCCACGGTAAAACTTGTTCAGGAGTGGCTGGAGAAAAAATGGGACAAGCAAAGACCCTTTGCCATGTTCATTAACTGTGTTGAACCTCATCTGCGTGTGTGGGCGCCTCAGCCGTTCAGATCCCGATTCTTAGAGAAGGGGATAAGCGATGAGGAGGCAAAAAAGGTAAATCAGGATGTGTTTGCTGAAAGGATGGGTTTCGTCAACAGGCCAGGTGGACATATGAGCTCTGAGGATTGGGAAATTCTCAAGATGCTCTATGATGGAGAGACAGCCTGTTTAGATGATAGGATGGGTTTGCTATTCAATTATCTGAGGGAAAAGAGGATACTTGATAGGACGCTTCTCATCATCACCAGTGACCATGGAGATCTGGTTGATCGAGTGGGAATGATGGGACATCACCTGAGCTTATTTGATGATCTAATTCATACTCCCCTTATTATGCGCTATCCGGGTGTGGTGCCTCAAAATAAGCGCATCACTCATCTGGTCCAGATATGTGACCTTCTTCCCACCTTGATTGAGCTTTTGGAAATAGATGATGAGCTTGCTGAAGAGGAATTTCAGGGAGTTAGTTTGTTGCCCACATGGAATGGTCAACCTGTTAGGGAGTTCATCGTAGCAGAATACATGAAGCCTCTCCAGACCATTGAGAGGGCCTTAAGACGAAGGATGGACTTCGATTACCGAATCTGGCTTAAGAGGATTAAGACCCTCAGGACCTTAGAGTATAAATATCACTGGTATAGCGATGGGCATGACCTGCTTTTCGATATCAAGGCAGATCCGGGGGAACGAAACAATATCATCGACCAGAAACCTGAGCAAGCCTCGAAGATGAAGGATATGCTGGAAAAGTTTCTTTTGTCCATAAAGAGGCGAGATTATGGAGATCGAATGAGGAACAGCGGGTTTAGAAATGTGCGCTGGGAAAACATCGATAGGCTCAAGGCCTGGGGAATTTACAGAGATATAACATTCAGGTAGATGAACAGGAGGCAAGAAAGGTTGAAGTATAACCTCTATTGGGGTGATATGCATACCAACATCCATCCCTATCAGATGAACATATTGGAGGATACCTATAAGGAGGCAAGGAATTGGTTGGATTTCTTTGCTATTGCCTATTATCCATTTTTACGTTATACCAAAAGAGGGCTTTCCATTGAATCTTGCGGCTGTCGAAAAAGATTTCTGGAAGACTCGGAAAAAGTGCAGGATATGGTAGCCGCTTACAATCTTTCCGGCAAGTTCGTCACCTTTTTGGGGTATGAATGGCCTGGAAACAGAAGAAAATATGGCGACCATAATGTCTTTTACCTGAAGGATTACCAGCCTCTGGATTGTACTTTTGAGCTTCCCAACTTATATGAAAACTTAAGAAAGAGGAAAGGGATTGCCATCCCTCACCATACGGGATATCAAGTAGGAGAGCGGGGTAAAAACTGGGATTTTCACGATGAATCCCTAACTCCTTTTGTGGAAATTTACTCATCCCATGGCTCCTCAGAGGGTTGCGATACTCCCCTTACCATGAACAGGAACCTCAATATGGGTCCCCGTACATCCGGAGGGACGGTTCAAGAGGGCTTGAGAAGAGGATATCGGCTGGGAATAATTGCCTCAGGGGACAATCATTATGGTTTTCCCGGGGTATGGGGTAACGGGTTGGCTGGAGTCTATGCTGAGGAGCTAAGCAGAAAATCCATCTGGGATGCCTTTTTTAAAAGACGAGTTTATGGGGTAACCGGCGATAGGATAAAGCTACTCTTCTTTATAAATGACCATTTTATGGGGGAAAGCTTTCGCTGTTCAGGACCGCTTGAAATTAAGGCTAAAGTTGTCGGAGGCCAGGCTATAGACAGGGTGGAGCTTTTAAGAAATAACCTGGTGATTTACACTTACTGTCATTCGGGCAACTGGAGCATACCTTCATCGGATGAGGTGGTGAGAGCGAAGTTAAAAATAGAGTTTGGTTGGGGTCCGGATATTAGAAGAGGATTTAAGCTGGAAAGCAAAAAATGGTCTGGAGAGCTTGAGTTGCTCAGTGGGCGTTTGATCTCCGTAGAGCCTTGCTTTACCACGTTTGGCCAGAGGATAGAGCTACTCTCTGAAAGATGCTGTCGGTTTAACCTGACCACTCAACCAAGGGGGCTTGTCTGGGATAAACAGTCATTTCAGCCGATAGCTTCAAGTCGGGACCTTCAATCTTTCCAGGCCATAATATTTGAAGTGGAAGCTTCGCCGAAGAGCATGATTCACCTTAAGGTGGACTCTCACTCCACTTTCTTTTCCCTTCAAGAAGCCATGGAGGGATCGAGGATAATGAGCATGAGCGAGGAGGCTAAGAAGTGTATTTATGAGCAGTTTCACCTTCTTCCAGAGGAGATAGAAAATCCAGATGTCTTCTGGCACTTTGCCTATAAGGTAAAGATTCATCGGGCGATACCGCAAGGGGGTTATGAGGTGGACTTTGAATACTTAGATCAAGATCCTCCTCGGAGGAAAAATTTTTACTATTTGAGAGTTACCCAGCTCAATGGCCAGATGGCCTGGTCTTCTCCTATATGGGTGGATTGCTCGGAAAATGCTTTTCCTCAAATACCGTTTTCTTGAACTGAGGAGAACGAGATGAAGAGAAAGCCGAACATATTAATCTTTGTCATGGATACTCAAAGGGTGGATAACCTTGGCTGTTATGGATATGACAAGCAGACCACTCCTAATATCGATAAAATTGCTGAGGAAGGAACTGTTTTCCTCAACAACATAACTCCCGCAGTATGGACCTTACCTTCACATGCTTCTCTTTTTACGGGGCTTTATCAATATACTCATGGAGCAGGGGTATTTCATGATTATCTTTCAAGCTCTCATTCCACCATAGCGGAAACCTTAAATCTAATGGGATACAGAACTGTGGGCTTCTTTGCCAATATGTGGGCCTCTCAGTCAAATAAGGGATTTAGGGAATTTTTCCTTGTTCACGAGGGGTCTTCAGAGGATCCTAAGGGTTCCCTTCACAGGATCAGACACGCGATCAAGTGGATAGAAGAGAACTACACCGGATCCACTCCGTTCTTTATGTTCATACAGTGTATGGAACCGCATTTACCCTGCTGGCCTCCTTCTCCCTTCAGAGAAAGGTTTCTCATGAAAGGGGTTCGTGAAGAGGAGGCAATAAAGGTGAACCAGGATCCTAATCTGGTGCGCAGCGGAAAGGTCAGGATGAAGGACAGGGATTGGGCGATAATTGCCTCTCTTTATGACGGAGAGACCGCTACTCTGGACAGCCGCATAGGCATTCTTTATGAGCACTTAAAGCGGAAGGATATCTTAGATGACACTTTGTTTATCATCACCAGTGACCACGGAGATATGCATGGCGAACATTATTACTTGGGAAATCATCATCAACTAATGGGACATCATCTATGCGTTTACGAGGAGTTAATTCACGTTCCCTTGATAGTTAGATATCCTGAGAAATTTCCCCCGGGCAAAAGGGTTGAGAACTTGACTCAGACTCTGGACATCTTTCCCACCATAAGCGAGATACTGGGAATAGAGGTAAAGGACCTTCAGGGATATAGTTTGCTTTCCTCCTTGACGGAAAGACCGAAGAGAAACTTCACCTTGACCGAGTATCAGAAGAGCTTGCTTATGGCTGATAGAAATATGAACGTGGATCCGGATTTTGACTTTAGGGTCTTTAATCGGTGGCTTAAGGCCTATCGGGAGGGAAAATACAAATATATCTGGGCCTCTGATGGTCGCGATGAATTATATGATTTAGAAAAGGATCCAAGGGAAAAGGAGAACTTAGCTTCTTTGATGCCACAAAAGGTCAAGGAGATGAAGGACAAGCTGGAAAGGCTTCTTTCGTCTTTACCAAAAGGTGAATATAAGGGGGAAATTCGCCATCCTCGAAAGGTGGAGAACATGCGAAGGCTTAAGGTCTGGGAGATGTATTAAGACTTGAAGCTTTGGTGAGGGAAAGGAGGAAAAGATGAAATATTCGTTTATGAGCTTTTCCTGTCCACAACTGAGTTTAGACGAGATGATTTCGGTGGCGAAGCGTTTTGGCTATGATGGTATTGAGCCACGCACGGGAAGAGGGCACAAACATGGAATTGAGCCAGACATTGATGTAGCCGCGCGCAGGGAAATCAAAAAGAGGATGGAGGATAGTGGCATTGCACTTTCCTGTATTGCTACTTCTTGTAGATATGCTGATCCTGCTGCTGCTCGAAAGAACATCGAGGAGACGCTAAGGTGCGTTGATTTGGCCGCTGATGTTGGTGCGCCACGCATAAGGGTCTTTGGTGGTAAGATACCAGAAAACGTCGGTCGCGAAGGGGCAATCAAGCATGTGGCGGAGTCCTTGTGAGAGGTCGCCGACCACGCCAGCGAGCGTGGCGTCATCGTGTGTATGGAAACCCATGATGACTGGTGCAATCCAAAACATGTAGCTGAGGTCATGAGGCAGGTAAATCATCCCGCAATCGCGGTAAACTGGGATGTGATGCATCCTGTTCGTATGGGTTTCGCGACGATGGACCAGGCATTTGAGGTTCTCAAACCATGGATCAGGCATCTTCACGTTCACGATGGTCTGCGTCGCACGGGCAGACTTGTTCCCATTGGCAAAGGAGATTATGACCATCGGCGTGTAATAGAACTTTTGGTCTCAATCAAATATGATGGGTATCTGAGCGGTGAGTGGATCAACTGGGATGATCCGTATGAGGTTCATCTTCCGCGGGAGCTGGCGACCTTGAAGGGCTATGAGCGAGAAGCGCGAGAGTCTGTCTTACATTAAGGATAGCTGATGCGCGGAAAAGAGCTCATTAAAGTCAAGCCTTATAAAAAAGGGCCAGGAGGAGGTGAGAAGATGAGGCCCGTAAAATAAGCAAAGGTCTCCAGAGGAAGGATAAAAACTTGCTTCTGGAGAATCGAGGATGTAGCTTAATAAGGAGGAAAAAATGTTACGAAAGTTGGTGGTGGTCCTTGTGGTGGGAGCACTTTCGTTGCTGGGCGTACTTCCAGGCCTGGCAGAAGACCAGTACACCACCTTAAAGGACTACGAGAAGGCCACGGGAAAGGCAATAACCAGGTTCCATGAGGCTCCCATGC
>QMPZ01000103.1 GCA_003648815.1 Candidatus Aerophobota bacterium
AAAGGGATTTTCCTTTCTGGGAGAGTGAGAGTGGATAGCTCTTGAAATAAGCTCCTTTCCCGTACCACTTTCTCCTCTGATGAGGACGGTGCAGCTGGTGGGGGCTATTTTATAGACAAGGTGAAAAAGCTCTTGCATTTTCTTGCTTTTTCCTACAAGATTTGCGAACCTGTACTTTTCCTCAAGCTCTTTTTGCATCTTCTTTACTTTCCTCCGCAGTCTCAGCATATACAGGACTCTTTTTAAGGTGAGCCTTAATTCATCAAGGTCAAAGGGTTTGGAGAAAAAGTCCTGTACCCCCAGCCGTATTGCCTCCTGAGGAGCTTTTTGACTTCTACTCCCGGTCATAACAATTACTCCCGTTTCCGAATAAAAGCTTCTTAAATAAGCCAGAAGCTTGAGGCCTTCTTCGGGAGTGCCTGGTTTTGGAGGAAGATGCAGATCAAGAAGCACCGCATCCAGAGGAGAGCTTTTATCCATTATTTTTCTGGCAGAGACTGCATCATCTGCCTCTAAAATCCTGTATTCATCCTTTAATGCCCAGTATATCTGTCTTCTCAGGTATTTATCATCCTCAATTATTAATACAGCTTCCTTCATAGGTGATCCTTTATAAGGGTTTCCAAAATTTTTCTTTCAGCGTTTTTCTGTTTCTGGAGAGCCTGAAGAACCTCTTTCTCTCTTATATACCCCATATCTATGAGAATATTGCCTATCTTTTTCCCATCCTTGAGCTGAATTTGTATGGCTTCCTTCAGCTGCTCTTCAGTAATGGCTCCCATATCTAAAAGATATTGGCCCAGATACTTTCTTGCCTTCATTTTCTCCGTGTGCTGAACCAGAAGAGGAAGCTTAACAGTGAACTTCGTCCCTCTTCCAGGGCAGCTTTCCACAAATATTTTGCCTCCATGAAGATTAACTATCTCTTTGCTGGAGTAAAGTGCAAGACCCAGTCCCTTTCGTTTGGTACTGTTAAAGGGCTTGAAAAGATAATTGTCAATAAAATCCTGACTCATTCCCACGCCGCTATCCTTAACATCTATGTACACGGATGAATCGGATTCTTTTCTGTAGGACCTTACCCAAAGCGATCCCCCCTCAGGCATGGCCTCGAGGGCATTGACAATTATATTGCGAAAGACTCTTTTAATGCGATCCGAATCGATCAGCACAGGTGGGATATCTTCATAGCTTTCTTGCAATTTGACCTTCTCGCATTTCCTTAACTTAAGCTCTTCTATTATATCCCTTAAGATCTGGTTTATCTGACAAGGTTCAAGCTTTAAAGAGTCAGGACGCTCATCTATCCTTTCCGTCAACCTGTGCATCTTCTCTATGCTGTCAGAGATGGTTGCCAAAAAGTCCTCGCGAAAACGCGGATCATAGTAGTTTTTTTCTGCGTTTTGCAGGGAAAGAGAAAGCTGCGTGATTGCTCCCTTCAAATCATGAACTAAAATGGAGCTTAGCTTATTAAAGGCATCAAGTTGTTGTGACTCAAGTATAATTTTCGTCAACACTGAATTTTCTGTGAGCAGGTTTACCTCGTCGAGGAAGGTGAGAAGTGTTTGTAGTTCATCCCGGGTGAAAAGGCCCTCTGTCTTCTCCAGGATCAGCACTCCCCATACAGTATCCTCAGCTTTCAGGGGATAGGCCACGAGGTCAAAATCGGAACCACGAGAAGATGATGAATCATCCGACTTCCCCGGGAAGGCTTCTTTATGTTTATGAGCAAGGGTCGTAAACCTTCGGGTCTCAAGCGCCTTACGGGAAAGCTGGGTGTATCTTTCAAGATTTAGATTTATGTTAAAGCCCTTTTTCACTCTCAACAAAGGCTTGCTGGACTCACCTGAAAAGGAAAACAAACATCCACCACTGGCTTTCGAAAGATATATGGCAATGTTCAATATGAGCTCAAATCTTTTAGAGGTATCCATGATCTCCCTTAAAGACCTCGTAGCACCGCCTATTATCCAAAGGTCCTTGATTTTTCTCTTCAGTTTTTCATTGTAGGAAAAAGCCTTCTTATTGGATTTTTCAAGGGCCTCCTTTTCCCTCTTCAAGGCCTGTGTCATCAGGTTAAAGACTCTGGATAGCTTACCTGCTTCATCCCTGCCGATTACCGGAATCTGTATGGAGAAATTGCCCTGACATGCCTCCTGAGTAGCAATGACGAGCCTTTTGATGGGTTGGATAATTCTATCTCCCATAAACAGGAAGAAAAACGAGGCTCCACCGACCACCGTAAAGGTGAGCAAAAGAAAGAATCCAGTAGTTGCCATAAGTTGCTGATTAATGCCTTCAAGGTTAAAGCCAATCCGAACTGTCCCCCATTTCATGGAGGCAAATTCAATCGGGAATGCCATCTCGTATATCTTTTTGCCTTCAATGCTGTAAGATTGCTCAACAACACGGGTAGCTCGCACCGCCCTTATGCTTATCGGATCATAAAGCAGAAGACCCTCCTTGCCTGAGTCATCATGGACCATAACTCTTCCCGAAGGATCGGTCACCAGAACATAATCCACATCCTCCTCTTTGGTTATCTGATCTATGTAAAGTCTGACCCCGGAAAAATCCCTCATCACCAGAGAATTAAGTGAGGCAAAAGAGAGGGTTTGGCATAAAGATAATCCTCTTTCCTTCAGTTTCTGGTAAAGCAGCCTTTTTTCATGATAAAAAATTACTGAACCCATTGTTCCCAGAACAAGCCCGCACGAAACTAAAAAAAGCAGATAGAACTTACCCTTTAATTTCATGTATTACCTTCCTTAAAAAATTTTAAACCTGGCTGATTCATTTTAAGCGATGTCCGAGCTTGCGCGTTAAAACTCAGCAAAGACCACCGTATATGTTTTTTTCCCATTTGATTCTGCCTCGCTCGTGCCGAAATCGGTGTATTCCCAAAAGATATCCCCGCTAAATGGAGAAAATTTCAGCTTATCGGGAAAAGCTCTCGTATAGTCAATCAAGAGGTCCTTTATTCTCTGTATCAATTTTGGGGACAAATCTTTCCTGACAACTAATATGTTGGCTGGCACTTCAATTGAGTAGGCAACAATGTGAACCTTTTCAGAGAGTTGTTCAACTGAGGAAAGATAACGAAAGACCCGCTCATTGAGGACTCCTGCATCCACCTTTCCTTCCATCACCTTTGTTAAGATTTCTTCCTGAGATTTTATAAAATAGACCTCTCTAAGGTCCTCATCCGGGTTAATACCGTGCCTTAGCAAAAGAATTCGGGGTAAAATATAGCCGGTAAGGGAACCCTTCTCCCCAAAGGCAATCTTTCTTCCTTTCAGGTCCTTTACAGTTTGAACGAACTTTTCCCTGGTCAAGATTATTATTCTCTGGTGGATGCTTCGCTTATAGAAGGAAATCAAGCCCAGAGGAATAATTTCTGGGCGATCTTTAATCTTCATAAGCTCCTGGGGTTCTATTATTGCTATGTTGCCCCTTCCCTCGGTAAGGAAGGTGACAGTTGAAATGTATTCGGGTATAATGGTTAAACTTATTTTCTGGTTTAGATTGCGGGAAAAATAACTTAACAGTGGCTGAGCTAATTTAATTGTGGTAAGGGGACGAACCTGTGGACGGATGCCTATTTTAAGGGTAGGAGAGGATTTTGTAAGTTCTATTTGGTAAGCTTTTTTCAACAGATTAAGAATTTTCTCATCCTCTGGTTTAAACCTGCTCGCTTTCAGGAGTTCATCTACCGCAGAGGATGGCCTGTTCAACTTAATATAAGTTCTGGCAAGGGCAAGATAAGCATCAGACAGGTAAGGATTTAAGTAAATAGCCCTTTTAAAACTCTCGATGGCTTTCTCAAAATTCTGTCCTCGTGCGTATTTTTCGCCCTCAATCCTGAGATGGTTTGCATAGTAGGTCTTTACAAAGTAAAGGGATATTATGCTTATTGCTATCAGAACCAGTATTTTCCCCCACTTTTTCCATCTTAATGCCTTATAATTCACACACTTTTCCCTCCTTTAGGTATGCACCATAATAGTGCATACCTAATCTTTTCCACCTTTAATTAAAACTGTTGGGCAATCTTTATGCCAAATGTTCATCAGGATTTTTTCTCTCCCGGGAGGAGGGTATCTCCAAAATCTCTTTTCTGTACTTTGCGATGGTGCGTCGGGCTATCTTTATCCCATATTTCTCCTTTAGCCTATCTTTGATTTTCTCATCACTTAAAGGAGCGCTAAGAAGTCCCTTCATCAATTTCCCTCTTTCCTCCTTCAATATGTCCATTATCAGCGCATTAATTTTTTCCTTGCCAGTGGTGAAAAAACTTTTCAGTGGCATCTCTTTTCCCCGGGGACTGACTATACTTTTGTTAGCTATACTTCTGCTGATAGTGCTCGGGTCCACTCCCAGAATTTGAGCCATTTGCCTTTGAGTCAAAGGTACCTTATCCTTAGGATCTCCAGATATGAGAAAGGAGCTTTGCCTTTCCTTTATTTGATGGATTATCCCATAGATGGTGGTGATGCGGTTGTTTATCATATCAAGCTGGCGAAAAAGACTCATAATTTTTTTCACCTTATTTGAGGATAACTCCTTATCCTTAATTAAACTCTCCCAGCGCTCGTAATCAACGGTGTACCTTCCCTTTCCAAGGTAACCGGAATTATTTGCTGGAAAAATAAAAAGCTTTCCGTCCTGGTTTTCTATATAGGCAATACGGGAAAAATGAGAAGCAGAGGAGATGGATTCCGAGCCGGAAGCGTCGGAATTAAAAAAGATTTGATAAACCTGAAATCGATTCATAAAATTGGTGAATTTTTTGGTTTCTTCTGCGGAAAGAGCACATTCCTTAGCAATTTCTTTCAGGGACAACCTACCCTCTTTCAAAAAGTTAGAAAACTTATCCTTTCCCAATGTAGTGGCAACCTTTTTAACTACCTGCCATCCCTTGGGGTCCTTTTCCATCACCTCTTCGAGGCTAAAATTTCCCCCAGAGCTTAACTCTTCTCTGAACTGAACAGAGGGACCTGATCGAATGCCGGAAAATCTGTTAAACTTTATCACTCTGTATTTTAAAAGTTCCTTAAATTCTTCTCTTTCCTCTATTTGTTTGAGATATCCCTCAAACTCCTCCTCAGGGAGAGAAAATAAGTTCGCAAGCTTTATCCTTCCCATAAGTTTTGTCCTGGAAGAAACCCTTGTATCCGTCTTAGGTCTAATTTCTATCATAAAGTTCCTTTCATAAAAACTTCCTATCATATTCTCAGCTTTCATCGAGGTGAGCTCAGAAGGGAAGGTAGGTTTCCCTGAACAATCGAAGACGATGAATCTGCCCTTAGGGAAAGAGTAAAACCTGTCCATTCGCGAGGCTCTTAAACGGACAGGAGAAGGGAATCGCAAAGGCAGTTTTAAACATTTAGCTATTTTTGAATTTCGGCCTCTTGAACCATTTGTCATATAAAATGACGACGCCAATAGCTTTCAGAACATCCGCTGGCAGAAAAGGAAAAACCCCAAGATAAAAGGTCTCTATAGGTCCAATCCTCAAAGTCCAGGCCAGATAAAGACTCCCTGTCAAGTAAATAATCCCCGTACCCACTCCCATGGCTATAGTTAGGTGAAAGGGGGAAATGTCCTCTCTCTTTGCCAGCCTTCCCACCACATAAGAAGCTAAGATGAAGCCAATTATATACCCCCCCGTGGGACCGGAAAGATAGGACATGCCTCCGTTGGCACCGGCGAAGACGGGAAGGCCTCCTATCCCCAGAAGGACATATAAAAGCTGGGATATCCCACCCCATTCACCTCCCAAGACCGGTCCACTTAAGAGGACAAAGAAAGTCTGCAAAGTAATGGGGACAGGAGTAAACGGAAGGGGGATCTTCACAAAGGC
>QMPZ01000104.1 GCA_003648815.1 Candidatus Aerophobota bacterium
ACAACGTGGTGGTAAAACTTCTTAAGAGAATAAGCTTTGGCATGAAAGACCCAGACCTTTATGCAAAGAAGATAATGCTGGGGGCCTACCCCATGAGGTTTTCACCACAGGTTTTGACATAGAGCCCTCATTCTTGACATTCCTCCCTTATTTAGTAAGATTTTCCATGGGAAGGGTTCCTTAAAACCTTAAAAAGAGGAGCTTTTAAGGTGAAAAAGCGATACGAGCCAAAACAGATAGAGAAAAAATGGCAAAGATACTGGGAGGAAAAGGATTATTTTTCCCCAAGTTTGGACAGGGAAAAGGCGGCCTTTTCAATGGCGATGCCGCCGGCCAATATTACCGGAGCGCTTCACATAGGACACGCCCTCAATAATACCATTCAGGACATCATGGCCCGGTTCAAGAGAATGCAGGGATACGATGTGTTCTGGGTTCCGGGAATTGACCACGCCGGAATAGCCACGCAGAACGTGGTGGAGAGGAGTTTGGCCAGGGAAGGTCTGAGCCGACAACAGCTGGGCAAAGAGGAATTCTGTCGAAGGATATGGAAGTGGAAGGAAAAGTACGGGGAAAAGATTTTTTCTCAGCTTAAGGATCTGGGCGTTTCCTGTAGCTGGAAGGACAGGACCTTCACCATGGACGAGAAATACCGTCTGGCCGTCAAGGAGGTGTTCGTCCGCTTATATGAGGAGGGATATATTTACCGGGGTAGTTACATCATCAACTGGTGTCCCAAGTGCAGGACGGCTTTATCCGATATAGAAGTTAAATACGAGGAGGCGAAGGGAAAGCTTTATTATATAAGATATCCCTTTAAGGACGAAAAGCTTTACCTGGTAGTGGCCACCACCAGGCCAGAGACGATGTTGGGGGATACGGCGGTAGCGGTAAATCCAGAAGATAAGCGATATAAGGGACTCCAGGGGAAAAGACTTATCCTACCCCTGGTGGGAAGAGAGCTGCCCTTAATTTATGACAGATATGTGGATCCTGAGTTTGGCACAGGAGCTGTCAAGATCACCCCCGCCCACGATCCCAATGACTTTTTGATCGGCAAAAAATATGATCTTCCCTTCATCAACATCCTGACCAAGGATGGGAGGATAAACGAAAACGGGGGAGCCTACCGCGGCCTGGATAGATACGAGTGTCGCAGAAAAATACTTGAAGACCTGGAGGAGGAGGGATATCTGGAAAAAGTGGAGGATTATGTCCATAGATTAGGCCGTTGCTATCGATGTGAAACTCCTGTTGAGCCCTATATTTCGACTCAATGGTTTATCAGGATGAAAGATCTGGCCCGCCAGGCGATCGAGGTGGTAAAGAGGGGAAAGATCAAGTTCTTTCCATCCTTTTGGGAAAAAATTTATTTTCAGTGGATGGAAAATATCCGCGACTGGTGTATCTCCCGTCAGATATGGTGGGGACATCAGATTCCCGTGTGGTACTGCAAGAGTTGTGGGAAGGTGACCGTGACCCGGCAGGAGCCTGACAGATGTTCTCACTGCGGATCAAGTCATCTCAAGCAAGATGAGGACGTGCTGGATACATGGTTTTCCTCAAGCCTGTGGCCCTTTTCCAGCCTTGGTTGGCCAGAAAAAAGCGAAAAGCTTGAAAGGTTTTATCCTACCTCTCTTCTGTGCACCAGCTGGGATATTCTCTTCTTCTGGGTGGCTCGAATGATAATGATGGGTATAAAGTTCACGGGCAAGGTTCCCTTCCACAAGGTCTACATTCATCCGCTGATCGGCGATGAGAAGGGCGAGAAGATGTCCAAGTCCAAGGGAAACGTGATAGATCCCCTTGAGATGATGAGAAAATACGGAACCGATGCTTTCCGGTTCTCCTTGGTTGCCTTCAAGACTGACTCGCGCTATATTCGTTTTTCTGAGGAGAGGGTAAGGGGCTACAGAAACTTTGTCAACAAGATCTGGAATGCCTCTCGATTTATTCTGATGAACATAGAGGACCTCGATCCCGGCAAAAGCTTGAAGGACCTTAAGATGCTGGAGCTTTGTGATAGATGGATTATAAGTCGATATCATCATCTCCTCAGGGAAGTCACCTCTAACCTGGAAAGCTTCAAGTTTTCCGAGGCAGCAAATCTTCTTTATCAGTTTATCTGGGACGAGCTATGCGACTGGTACATAGAGCTGGTAAAGCCTCGTCTGAGAAAGGAGGAAGATCCCTCTTCTCGCTATAGCGCCCAGTGGATTCTTCTTTACGTGCTTAAGGGAACCTTGAAGATGCTACATCCTTTTATGCCCTTCATCACCGAGGAAATTTACCAGCGTCTTTCGAAAGATGGGGATGAGGAAAGCATTATGATCTCCTCCTGGCCAAGACCAGAAGGGGAAAGGGACCGAGAGGCGGAGGAAAAAATGAGTCTTTTGATGAAGGTCATTCAGGAGGCGCGAACTATTCGTTCCGAGATGAGAATTCCGCCGCAAAAGAAGATAAACCTGTATCTTAAGAGCGCTGACCCGGATGAACTCGAGCTTCTGGAGAAAAATAAGTCTTATATTAGCCACCTGGTGAAGACTGAGCAGTTAATTATAGGTGAGGAAGTGGAAAGACCTGCTGATTCTGCCTCCTCGGTGGTGGAGAAAATAGAGCTCTTCATTCCCCTGAAAGGTCTTTTGGACCTGGACAAAGAGAAAAAGAGATTGAAGGCTATGTTAAAGGAGCTGGAGGAGAGGCTAAATGCCACGAAAAAAAGACTTTCCAATCCCCAATTTTTAAAAAATGCCCCATCCCAGGTGGTAAATAAGGAAAAGGAGAAGGAAATTGATCTTGGGGTAAAGGTGGAAAGGTTGAAAAAAAGGCTGGAGGAGATTGAATAAAGATGAGAAAGCTAATTGCCGTCTCTGGAAGCAACAGTGGTGATGAAAACCTGACCGAACTATCCTTAAAGATGGCTGAGGAGGTAGGGTATTACATCGCCCAAAAGGGTGGAATTTTAATCTGTGGTGGAAAAGGTGGAATTATGGAAGCCTCTGCCAGAGGAGCGAAAAGAGGAGGTGGGCTGACCATCGGCATCTTGCCCGGTTCCAAGGAAGAGGCAAACAGGTTCATCGATATCGCCCTGTCCACCCATTTGGGTTATTTTAGGAACTACGTTATGATAAGCAGTGCCGATGCAGTAATTGCCATCACCGGTAGATGGGGCACCCTAAACGAGGTCTCCTTAGCCATAAGTCTGGGAAAACCTACCATTCTCCTGAAAGGAACCGGAGGCTGGGTGGATATCTTAAGCGATGAGGAGATATCAAGGAAGTTTAAGAGAAAAGCGTATGTTGTCTGCTCAGCAAAGGAGGCAGTCGAGCTCGCCTTCAAATCCTAAGCTTCGATAGGACAGTCCAAATAGATGAAAAAGACCCTTCCCAAATCCTTTTACCGTCGAGACACAAAAGAGGTAGCCATAGACCTTTTGGGAAAGATTCTGGTCCGCAGGACTCAAGAAGGGACAGTGAAAGGTAAGATAGTTGAGACAGAAGCCTACTACGGACCGGATGATCCTGCCTCACACGCTTACAAGGGGATGACCAAGAGGGCGCAGATTATGTGGGGAAGTCCAGGCATAGCTTATGTATATTTTACCTATGGGATGCATTACCTGCTTAACGTGGTAACGGAGGAAGAGGGAAAGGCAGGAGCGGTCTTGATCAGAGCCGTCGAGCCAAAAGAGGGGATTGAACTGATGAAAAGAAGGAGAAACTTTTGCGACCTTAAAAACCTGACCAACGGGCCGGCCAAGCTAACTCAGGCCTTTGACATCACCACAAGAGAAAATGGAGTTGACCTGACGGGAAGAAAGCTGTGGATTGAAGAGGGCTCAGGCGAGAAATTTGAGGTCGTCTCTACCTCAAGAATAGGGATTAGAGCCGGAAAAGAGGCAAAACTCAGGTTTTATATAAAGGGAAATGAATTTGTATCTAAAAAATGAGCTATAGAAATGTTCATCTCTGCACTTGAGCATTTGAAGGGAGGTGAGAAAAATGGGAGAACTCGTCTTGTATGAGAAGCCTGCATTAAGAAATCCTTATCTGGTTATGGGATTCGGAGGATGGCCGGATGCAGGAAAGGTCTCCACAGGGGCCGTTGAGTATCTGAAGAACAAGCTGAAAGCCAAAAAGTTTGCCGAGATAAGACCGGACAGCTTTTATGATTTTTCCACCGTCCGTCCCCTTACCATGATCAAAGATGGTCTGGAAAGAGAGCTAAGGTTTGTCTCAAATGAGTTTTTCTTCTGGGAAAACAAGAAATCAGCTCATGATTTGATGATCTTTGTCGGGACCGAGCCCCATTTGAGATGGGATGAGTATGCAAATCTTCTTGTGGGCCTGGCAAAACAGTTCAAGGTCGAGAAGGTATGTATGCTCGGGGGAGACTACGCCGCTGTCCCCCATACAAAGGAGTCAGTCTCAGGGCTGGTCAGCCATCCCGAACTGAAAGAGGAGCTGAGAAAATATGATGTGGAACTATCGGAATATCAAGGCCCTGCCAGTATTCATACCCTTCTACTGAAAAGCTATAAAGAGGCTAATATAAAAGTCTTCAGTTTATGGGGAAATGCACCTCATTATGTCAGAGGATGGAATTCTATGGTCTCCTACGCCTTATTGAAGAGGATCACCAGGATGCTCCAGGTCGAGATCGACCTTGGGGACCTAAGGAAAGAAGGTGAGCGTTTAGTTGCCCAGATAAACGAGCTCATCGGGCAGGAGCCAAAGCTTAAGGGATATGTCAAGAGATTGGAAGAGGACTACGAGTTCAGGAGAAAGTCGGAGGATAAGGACCAGCTCATCAGGGAAATCGAGGAATTTCTTAAAAGGCAGCAGAACTGAAAAGTTAAGAAATAGTATATAACAAGAAAGTGAGGTTAAAATGGCCCATAAAACTTATAGTGTCCGTTTTCCTTTGAGAAAGCTCAACAGAAAGTCCGACTTTAAAAGGGAAAAGCTTTCTCATCAAGTTAGGATTCCCCGGCCAAGAGAAGCCGGAAGAAGGCAGGGGGGAATTTCCCGAAGGAATAGAGGGTAAAGTGGTTGATTATGTTAGTGAAGAGTAAAGTGTAAAGAGTGAAGAGCTAAAATACCACCTGCTTTAAAAGGGGAGCAGGCCTATACTGGAGAGGTCTTTCTTCGGAATAGGGGGAAGCCTGTATTTTTCCCTTCCAGAGTAGATCATGGTAGCCGCAACCTTTAGGTTGCGTTGTCTGCACTCCTTGAGCCTGTAGCTATGATCTGGCAAGGTGGCGTCATTTCGAAGGAATGGTCGAAGATATTTTAGCCACCGCAGACCATGACAGTCTCCAAAAAGGGGATGTATGATAAAAATTGTGGTGAGAAAATGTTTGGTAGGAAAATGTATCCTGCACCAGAAAAGAATTTGGCAGATCAGGCAGCTTTTAAAGGCATGGGTGGAAAAGGAAGGAGTTTATGTTAAAATGGGTACCCAACCCCAAAGAATTTAGAAGAAAGAAGATGGCCCTTTTGATAGCATAGCTTGTATCATCAACTCCCATAGAGTTCTTCCCACTCACAGAAAGGAGGAGTTTTTAAGGTTCCTTTAAAGATACCATCTTATGCAAAAAGGAAAATAGATGAGGTAGCAGTTGACCTTAATCAAGGTTATAAGAATGCCATTAAAAAGGCTCTTCCTCAGCTAATGGTTGTAGCAGATCCCTTCCGTGTGGTAAGGGATGTGGATAAGAGACTGGATGATGAAAGAAGAACAAGAGAG
>QMPZ01000105.1 GCA_003648815.1 Candidatus Aerophobota bacterium
AATCCTGCATCGAACGCATCACCAGTGCCTACCCTATCCACGGTCTCCGTGCTATATGCGCCTGCTTTAAAAAGCTGCTTCCCATCATAGGCCAAAGCTCCCTCTTCTTTCTGGGTGAGCACGACCACGCGGCAAGAGAACTGCTTCTTAAACCATCGAACGATATCTTCATCTTTTCCCTCAAGATTGAAGATCAGGTGGGCCTCATCTTCGGAGACGAACAGAATATCTACCTTTCTGATACAGGAGGAAAGGATATCTTTGGCCTGTTCAGGAGACCAGAGTTTCGACCTGTAGTTTATGTCAAAACTGGTTAAGACACCTGCCTTTTTTGCCTCTTTTAGACCGGTAAGAACGACCTTGTGGCAGGAGCTGCTGAGGGCAGGGGTAATGCCCGTGGTGTGGAAAAGGTCGCAATTTCTTATCACTTCCCAATTCACCTCTTCCGGCTCTAAATGACTGATTGCCGAATCCTTGCGATCATAAAGTACGCGGGTGGGACGGGGCGGGGAGCCAAACTCTATGTAATAGGTTCCTACTCTGTATTCATTTGTCCATATAACCTGAGAGACATCTACCCCATACCTGGCGATTTCCTTAGCGATGATGTGACCTAAGGGATTGTCTGTCAGCTTGCTGATCCAGTAGGCCTTTAGTCCCAGACGTGCACAGGCAATGGCGAAATTAGATTCTGCTCCTCCAATCCTCATCTCTATCTCTGAGGCCTGCTCCAGACGTTGAAAATTCTTGGGGGAGTAGCGAATCATGGTCTCCCCCAAGCTGACCACCTTATAGCTCTTCTTAATCATGGCTACTTTCCGGCCAGCTTCTCGATTATGCTCAGACAAAATTCCGGTAGATCATCCGGAACCCTACTGGTGATGATGTTATCGTCAACTGCCACCGGCTCGTCCACAAACTTTGCCCCTGCATTGATCAGATCGTCCTTAACCGCAGCGTAGCTGGTAAGCTTTCTTCCTTTAACAAGTCCGGCAGAAATTAGCACCTGTGGTCCGTGACAAATGGCCGCAACTATCTTTCCCTGATTGTGAAGGTCTCGAACCAGATTCAGACATCTCTCATCAACTCTTAAAGCGTCCGGAGAAAAACCTCCTGGAATAATCAAGGCATCAATATTCTGGACACTTATCTCATCTATCTTAGCTATGGAAAACCTTTTCCCCAGCTTATGGACCAGAGGGGGTACGGTGGTTCCAAATCTTCCCGTGACATATTTTTGGGGCAAGGCTGGTCTTGGATGAAGGCCTTTTTCCACAGGAACAATTGTGACCTGGGCTCCTTCCTCACTCATCCGAAGAGCCGGATACCACAGCTCAATATCCTCAAACTCGTTTGCCACCATTAGGACAATCTTCTTCCCTTCAAGTCTTTTAGCCATAAACTTCCTCCTTTGCTTAACTTATTATAAATAGTAAGATACTCACCACTCTTTGTCAATGAAAAGAGACAGGTTTCTTGAGGATAAATTCCATATTTTCCTTACCCTTTCTTATGATTATGTATTTTTGCCATAAATTATCGTCCCTGGGCAGAGGCTCAGGGTCCTCAAACCTGCGAAAATATAGGTGAGGACCTCTGCTTTCCCTTCGCATCCTCGCCGCGCCCATAATCATTTGAGCTACCTTCAAAAGATTTAAGGTCTCCAGGGTAAAACCAAGTCCTCTTTCATCGGCATGAAGACCTGTTCTCTCTATTTCCTTTAACTCTTCTAATCCCTTATTGAGGCCGTCCTCTGTCCTTATAATGCTGGCGTACAAGAAAAGTAAATCCTGCACTCTACTTCTAACCAGGGAAGCTTTCTCCCCTCTGGTTTTATCCTCAAGATTACTTAGTTTTTCCTTTATCCTTCGAGAACAATCAAGATCAAAATCAAAAGAAGTGCTATTTGTCCTTGCCTCTTTTAAGGCGTTTAATCCAGCAATTTTTCCGAATACCTGGCAGTCAAGCAAGGCATTTCCTCCGGGTCTGTTAGCTCCGTGCTGGCCCCCAGCGCACTCTCCTGCCGCATAAAGTCCCTTAAGAGAGGTCTGTGCTCTCTCCCTTATCCTGATTCCTCCCTGAAAGTGCTGAGCAGCAGGCTCTATCTCCACCATATCTTTTCTTTCCAGATCAACTCCTCTCTCCTTAAGATAGGATATCACCTCTGGATTTATTGCCTTAAGCCTGAGAAAAGGACACTCCTTAAGTTCTTTACTTTTTAGCAGGTCAACTCCCTTTATCTTCCTGTACCAGTTTAACACCTTTTCCATCTTTTCCCACCTCAGTCTTCGAGGATTGCAAGTATAATCCAGGTAGACCTTTCTTCCTTTTCTCAGCTGTCTGTACACAGCGATATCTATCAGGTGTGATTTGTGTTCGAAGGAAACAGGCCAACTTGCTCCCTTTTGAAAGATGGTAAGATAAATCTTGTCCAGGGACATATTGGCAGGAAAATATTTGGGCAAAAACTCCTCTCCCATATCATTTACAAATCGGGGAATAGCCCTCATCATGCTGCCAGAGCAGGCCAGCTTCGTCTTAACCGAGGAAAGTCCTATCTGGATGAACTCCATATTCACCAGCTCTGCTCCTGCTCTATAAGCCATAGCGTAGCCATCTCCGGTCATACCCTCAGGATAGACGTTGACCTTGAAGGCCTCCCCTGCTCCTCCGGTGGCTAAGATAGTTGCCCTTGCCTTGATCAAGGCGAGCTCTTTATCCTTTAACCCAAAGGCTCCTGTCACCCTGTCTTTGGAGGAGGAGAGCGCCAGGTCAAAGACCATAAAATCCTCCAGCACTTTAACCGGCAAGGTCCTTATTCTTTTGACCAAAGCCTCCTCAATGTGGTTTGCCGTGTAAGGACCGGTGTAGCAGGCACGGGGATATCTTGAGCCATCGGTGAGAAACTGATCTGGACGGCCATCTTCTTTTCTTACCCAGGGAACTCCTAAGCTGTCCAGGTATTCAAAGGCCTCACAGGAGTTTTTAGCCAGGATCTGAGCTAAATCCTCATCCGAGACGTATCCTCCTGTTCTGTAGATATCATCAGCATGGTACCTCCAGTTATCCTCACCTACAGGCTCGGTGGAAGGCAGGCTAACATGAAAGGCCATCCGGTCAGAGCGGGCGTTGGCCGTCACTCCACTTTTGCCGAGCTTGCCCTTTGTGGCCAGAATTACCTTCGCTTTAGGGTCTTTGTCCATTATTGCCAGGGCAGCCCTTAAGGCCGCTCCTCCTGAGCCAACTATCAGTACATCACAGCTATATTGTCGCATCTGTCTTTCCTTATGGGGCGAGCACTGCCTTCATCGCCTTTCGGACATCCACCGCCTTCAGGGCCTCTGTAGCCTCCTCTAACTTGAACCTGTGGGTAATTAACTTTTCAAAGGGATATTTTTCGCTCAGAACCAGCTTAACTGCCCGAAGAAGATGTGACGTATCGCTGACCCAGACTCCTTGGACTTTCACATTTCTTCTTACTATGTCCTCGTAAAAGTTTATGGGAACCTCATCAATGGGGATGGCCAGTCCGGGAAGAAGATAAGTTCCTCCAGGTGCAGTCATCCTTAAGCCTTCTCTAATGGCACTGGGGGATCCGGTGCAGTCGATGACCACATCTGCTCCTCGGCCATCGCTCCTTTCCTTAAGGTAGGATAATCTTTCCTCAAAGGAGGTCTCGTCTACGGCAAATGTCTTTGTAGCTCCGAACTCTAAGGAAATTTTCAGTCTCATTTTGCTTCTTTTGGTACCTATTACCACCACCTCAGATGCTCCTCTTTCCCGAGCTAAAGCAAGAGAAAATATTCCCATAGGACCGGGTCCCTGGATGAGCACCGTATCTCCCTCCAGGATGCTGCACAGTTCGATGGCGTGAACAGCGGTGGCTCCAGAGCAGGAAGTGGGAACCAGGACCGCAGGATCTACCTTTTTCTCTATCTTGATAACCCTTGTTTCTTTAAGCAGGATTAGGTGAGTGGCATGGGAGCCATCCCTTGTGATTCCGTAGACCTGTCTTTTCACGCAGAGGGAAGGCTCCTTCCTCACCGTGCAGAAGTAGCAGTTTCCACAGATAATTCCCCTGTCCCAGATGATAAGGTCTCCTTCTTTAACCTTGCGTCCAAGAACGTCCACCTTCTTTCCCTTTATCTCCTCTACTATACCTATCCCTTCGTGTCCTAAGATGAGGGGAAGCGGGGTGCGCGGATCCTTGCCCTTCCACATATGAAGGTCAGAACCACATATCCCTGAGGCCTTTATCCTCACCAAAACCTCGCCCTCTTTAAGAGGGGGAATGATGCGTTCCTCAACTTCTAAGGGTTGATTAAATTTCCTCAGGACAGCTGCTGTCATCTTCATCTTAAGCTCTCCAGGAAAACTCCTCCGGTGAAAGCTCGTTTTCCACAGGCTCACCCCTCAGATATTGCTCGACCTCCTTTATGGTAGCTTTTCCCAGCCGATAACATTCAGCGCCAAAGGAACCAGCTATATGGGGGTAAGGATGCAGTTCGGAAGGCTGTAGAAGGGATGCCCCGCTTTGGGAGGCTCCGGGTCGGTGACATCCAGAAAAGCTGTAATGCGACCTCTTTCAAGCTCTCTCACCAAGGCATCCTCATCCACCAAAGCCCCTCGGGCGACGTTGATGAAGAGCGCGTTGTCCTTCATCAGCCTCTTTTCAAAGTCCCTGTCTCCGTAAAAGACGCGCAGTCTTTTGCTTTTCAGTCTCTTGCAGATGGAAAGATACCTTCTTGCAGCATCTAAGATTCCTTTTCTTTCCGGACCTCCCTGACTGGTAAGGTAGCTTCCCACAGAAGAAGCTTTCATGTTTTTCTCCTCCAGCTTTTTCAAGAGAAAAGAAAGCTCATCCTCACTCATGTTCCACAGATGATATCCCCAGATCTCAAGCTCGTCAAATCCTTGCTCCTTTATCCTGGGCAAAAGCTTGATTAAGGGAATGGTAACGGACTTTGGAACGCTCCAGCGTCTTGGCTCCAGCATTATGGTGTTCAAGAGAATCTGCATTTTCTCTCCTAAGACTTTACCATCTTTATATTTCCCTTAGGACAGAGCTCAGCGCATAACCCACATCCATCGCACCTTTCAGGGTCCACCCTATATCTTCCCCCTTGCCTCTTTACGGCTGAGTATATGCACACCTTCTCGCATACTCCACATCCCAAGCCACAGCCGCAAGCCAGGCACCTTTTGGCCTCCTGGACTGCCTCCTCCTCAGTGAAGGCTTTTCTTATCTCCTGAAAGGTATTTCTTCTAAGCTGATGTGAAAGAGAAGATGGCACTTTCCTTTCCCTTTGTTCTGGAAATCCCCTATGCCTTAATACCTCTTGGAAGGGGATAACCACTTCATGCTCCTGTTGATCCTCTATTAAGGGTTTTCCCTTCAAATATCGATCGATGGAAAGAGCTGCCCTCTTTGCCCCAGCGATGGCCTCGATCACCGTGGATGGACCGCTGATCACATCTCCTGCGGCAAATACTCCTTGCACGCCGGTGGCATAGGTTGCGGGGTGAACGGCTAAGGTTCCATCCTCGTTGACCTTAAATCCCTTATCCTTTCCCAAAATTGATAGATCAGGAACCTGGCCAATGGCCACGCTCACCGTATCAACCTCAAGAGAAAAAGAGGTGCCTGGAATAGAAAGACGTCTTCTCCTTCCACTTGCATCCCTCTCGCCCATGACCAAAGGAACACACTCAAGCTCCTTTACCT
>QMPZ01000106.1 GCA_003648815.1 Candidatus Aerophobota bacterium
ATCCCCTTCTCGTCAAGAGCCACATCAAATCAATATATATCCTCTTTTATCCTTCTCCCTCAAAAATGGGTCAGGTGGGTGAAAATAGCCTTTGGTCACAATTATTTTGCAAACTGGCGGAGAGGGTGGGATTCGAACCCACGGAGCACCTTTAAGGCGCTCAGTTGATTTCGAATCAACCGCTTTCGACCACTCAGCCACCTCTCCGAAACTTTCTTGATCATATATGAAATTAGAACATATTGAGAGGCAACGCCTCATGCTCTCCCCTCAAGCACGTTTTTAAGCTATCCCTGATATTGAATCTCCTTTATCCTCAGCTCCGTGAAGGCCTGTCGATGTCCGTACTTACGATGATAACCCTTTCTTCTCTTGAACTTATAGACTATGATCTTCTTTCCCCTACCCTCTCTTACCACCTCGGCTACTACTTTAGCTCCTTCCACTACGGGATGACCAAAGACGACCTCACCATCCTTTTTCACCATCAAGACCTTATCCAATACCACCTCCTTTCCGACCTCCATGCCCAATTTCTCCACCTTTATCACAGAGCCCGGACTTACCTTGTATTGTTTTCCTCCTGTCTCTATCACCGCTATCATCGAAAAACTCCTTTATGTTCCTGTTTTCCAAGAGGAAAGATATTCTCTTTGTTCCTCCGTTAAATTGTCGATCTCAATGCCCATACTCTTAAGCTTTAATCTGGCAACCTGACTGTCGATGTCCCTGGGAACTCTGTAAACCTCGCTTTTCAAACTTTCCCCTTCCTTTACCAGATACTCACAGCAAAGGGCTTGATTAGCAAAGCTCATATCCATCACCAGGGAAGGATGGCCTTCAGCAGCGGCCAGGTTGACCAGCCTTCCTTCTCCCAATAGATTGATTTTTTTTCCATCTCTCAAGGTAAATTCCTGAATGCTCTCCCTTATCTTCCTCTTCTTGACACTCATCCTTTCCAAATCCTCTAAGTTAATCTCCACATTAAAGTGTCCAGCATTAGCGATTATCGCTCCGTTCTTCATCAACTCGAAATGCTCACCTCGAATTACATCTCTGTCTCCTGTACTGGTGACAAAGATATCCCCTAAGGGACAGGCCTTTCTCAGGGGCATTACCAAATATCCATCCATAGTGGCCTCCAGAGCTTTCAAGGGATCTACTTCACATACTATTACCTTTGCTCCCATTCCCCTGGCCCTCATGGCTATTCCCCGTCCACACCATCCGTAGCCACAGACCACAAACACAGATCCAGCTAAAAGCACGTTAGTAGCCCGGATAATTCCATCGATGGTGGACTGACCTGTCCCGTAGCGATTGTCAAAGAGATGTTTTGTGTCGGCATCATTTACGGCGATTATGGGATACTTAAGTACACCCTCCTTAGCCATACTCCTTAGCCTGATCACCCCGGTGGTGGTCTCCTCTGTCCCTCCTTTAATCTCAGCTGTCAGATCCTGCCTTTCTGAATGAACAGTGGAGACGAGATCCGCCCCATCGTCCATGGTAAGATGGGGACGCATCCTCAGCACGCTTCGAATATGCTCATAATAGCTTTTTCTGTCTTCACCCCGTCTGGCAAAGACGCTGATACTAAAGTCCTTTACGAGGGAGGCGGCGACCTCATCCTGAGTGGACAGAGGATTGGAGGCGCAAAGCCGAACCTCAGCTCCCCCTTCCTTCAGGGTTCTCACCAGATTGGCTGTCTCAGAGGTTACGTGAAGACAAGCACCAATCCTTACCCCCTTCAAGGGCTTTTCCCGGGAGAACCTTTCCCGAATCAGCCGCAAGACGGGCATCATCGAATCAGCCCACTCGATGCGAATCTTTCCTTTCGGTGCAAGCTTTAGATCCTTAACATCGTATTCCAATCAATCCTCCTTAAAAGAAATCCTTGAGCCACTCCTTGATCCTTACCCCAAGCTTGTCCTTTGAGGTGAGTCTTTCCCGTTCTCTTATACCATAAAGGATTAAGCCAACGGCGGTGGCATAAATAGGGCTTCTGAGCTGTGGAGGTTGACCTATACGCGAATAACCTATTCTCACCGGTAGACCCAGCTTTTGTTCCGCCTTCTCCTTGATGCCTTTTAAAAGGGAACAACCTCCCGTAAGCACGGCTCCTGCTGTTATTAAATCCTTATATCCGCTCTTCCTTATCTCCCTGTCTGCAAGTTCAAAGATCTCCTCCACTCGCATCTCAATTATGTTGACCAGTTCCTCTCTTTTTATTTTATAAGAGCCTCTTCCCGCTATACCTTCTACTTCTATTTCTTCCTCACCCTCAAATGAGCCCATTGAGGCTGCCCCATACCTTAGTTTTATCTTTTCTGCATTGGCCCTGGTAGTACGAAGTCCCACCGCTATGTCATTGGTGATGTGATTGCCCCCCACCGCTAAGACCCGGGTAAACCTTATTCCTTCTTTTAAGAATATGGCTAAATCAGTCGTTCCTCCTCCTATATCCAAAAGGACCACTCCTAAGTCCTGTTCTTCGGGAAAAAGAGTAGCCATTCCGGAAGCCAACGATTGCAGGACCACTCCCTCGGATTCGTAGCCTGCTCGCCTGAGGCTATCCTCGATATTACCCCGATGAGCGGAAGAAGCGGTGACAATGTGCACCTTCGCCTCTAAGCGTCTGCCCCTCATCCCGATGGGGTCCCTTATCTCTCCTTGTCCGTCGACGAGAAATTCCTGAGGGAGGACGTGGATAATTTCTCTGCCTGGGGGGAGGACAAGACGGGAAGCATCCTCTAACACCCTCTCCACGTCCTTATCTAAAATCACTTCCTCCTCATTTTCTATTTTAACTAAGCCACGATTATCCTGTCCTTGAATATGATTACCAGCGATGCTAACCCAGGCCTTCCTTACCTTGAGGGCTGCGTCAAATTCTGCTTTCCTCATAGCTCTCTTAACTGCCTGGGAGGTTCTTTCAATGTTGATGACCATGCCCTTACTCAAACCCTGTGAAGGAACCCTTCCTACTCCTATAACCTCAAATCCGCCCTCTTTTTTTACCCTGGCAACAAGGACACAAACCTTAGTAGTTCCAATGTCTAATCCTACCAGTAACTCCCTCTTCAATTTGCCTCCCCCGGTTACTTTAGCCCTACCGCCACCTGTCCATTAAAACGAAGATCTATGTAACTTATCCTCTTATCTTTAAGGTCGGCTATGATGAAGGGAAGGTAAGAAAGATATTCCAGATGCTCTCCCTTTCCCAGATAAACCTTAATTTTTCTCAAATAAGCTATCATCTTTTCCTCATCTTCCACGTTTACCTCAGAAAGCGGTAGTCCTGTTCGCTTAAAGGCTTTGATGATCTTTATTCCCGAACTTATCCTTTTCTTTTGAGAAAATGAGCGAACTCCCGTGATCACGGGTAAATCTCGTGGACTATCCGCCTTACCTAAAACTATTCCTTCCTCATCTACCTCCCAAAGAAGATCCTGGTAAAGAAGATAAGCGAGGGGCTCTCTTTCCTCTACCTCTATGAGAATCCCTGAAGGGAAAAATCTTTTAACCTGTGCCCTCTTAACCCTTGGATTTGACTCTATCCTTCGGGATATCTCCCTCAGGCTTATCCCAAAGATACATTTTCGTGGAGAAATGTCCGCCCACCTCAGTATAGTAGCTTCTGATAGCCTTCTTTCTCCTCTAACCTGAATCTCTTTGAGCTTAAAATAAGGAGTGGTAAAGACATATCTTCCTATTACTATTCCCATCAGAAGCAAAAAGGCTAAAAAAAAGAATATGCCCTTCTTTTTCCTTTCCCCGAACATATTCACCAGATCTCATTCCTATCGCTTCATCTTATTCTTTCTCTCCTCTTTTCTCCTCAGAGCCGCCTTTACTATCTTCTCCACAAGAGAAGCAAAGCTTATTCCCTTTGCCTGAGCGGCTCGAGGTAGAAGACTTTTTTCGGTCATGCCTGGTATTGTATTTACCTCCAAAAGATAAGGCTCGCCGTCTTTAACTATCATATCTATGCGGGCAAAATCTCGACATCCAAGAGCTCGGTAGACTCTCAGAGCCATCTCTTCCACCTTAAGATATTCATTCTTCTTGAGAGAAGCGGGAACAACAAACTCACAAAAGCCATCCGTGTACTTCGCCTTATAATCGTAAAGCTCATTTTTGGACAAGATCTCTATGATGGGCAAGACCTTAGGTTCAGGATCATCTATTATCCCCACTGTGATCTCCCTGCCCCGAATATACTCCTCTATTATAGCGCAAGAACCATCATAACGAAAGGCCTCCTTTAAGGCCTCCCTTAGCTTACCTTCTTCTTTGACCAGGCTCACCCCCAAAGTAGAGCCTCCTCTGACCGGTTTGACCACCCAAGGGAGAGGAAATTTCAAGCTTATCCCGTCCTCCCTGCCCCTTTCTACTACCCGAAAACGGGGGAAAAGAATGCCTTCAGAGATGAGAATCCTTCTGGAGTTTGCCTTATCCATAGCTAAAGCGCTGGCGAGGACGCCTGAGCCGGTATAGGTAATTCCTGCCAGCTCCAGCCATCCCTGAATGGTTCCATCCTCACCGTAGGTCCCATGTAAGGCAATGAAGACCACATCGGGCCTTTCCTCAACTAATTGATCGAAAAAATTTCTATCCCGACTGTCCAGGCTAAAGGTTTTATATCCTGCTTCCCTTAGCCCTCTTTCTACTGCTTCTCCACTTTTGAGGGAAATCTCCCTTTCCGGAGAAATTCCCCCTTTCAAGACGCAAATTTTCTCCTTCAAGTTAGATTATCTCCAGTTCAGTTTCTAAGGTGATGCCAAACTTATCCTTAACTCTTCCCTGAACCTCCTTTATCAACTCAAGCATGTCCTTAGCCGTAGCTTTTCCTCTGTTAACTATGAAATTGGAATGTTGAGGGGAAACCTCAGCATCCCCTATTCTCATACCAGCACATCCCGCCTGTTGAATAAGAAAGCCAGCTGAGAAGGAAGGAGGATTCTTAAAGACACATCCAGCAGAAGGAATCGAAAGAGGTTGAGTTGATGCCTTTCTTCTCTTCGCCTCCTTCATCCGAGAAAGAATTCTCTCCTTCTTTCCGGGAGTCAGCTCTAAGCTGACCTCAATCACCACCAAATTCTTATTTTCCCAAAAAGTACTTGACCGATAGCCAAACTTCATCTCTTTCCTTAGAAAGGTCAAATTACCGTTATCTTCGGTAATGACCTTTGCAGACAAAATCTTGTCGGAAAGACATTCTCCAAAGGCACCGGCATTTCTCACCACCGCTCCTCCCACCGTTCCCGGAATTCCGACCAGACATTCCAACCCTGATAAGGACCTTTCCACGGTGAAATTTATTAAAGTGGATAAATCTACGCCGGCCCCTACCTTTATCTTGCTCCCATTACTTTCTATCTTCTTAAAAGAACGGCCCAGTTTGATTACAACTCCTCTGAAGCCCTCATCTCTAACTAACAGTTTAGTTCCGTTGCCGATGATGAACATAGGAAGACCTTCCTTCCTGCAGAAGGTCAAAACCTTCTTCAGGTCTTCTAAGTCCTCCGGAATCACAAAAAAATCAGCCGTTCCTCCTATTCTCAAAGAAGTCAACTCCCTCATTGGTTTATGAGGAATCACCTTTCCCTTAATTCTCAGTTCTTCCTCAATCTTCATCCCCTCTTCCCTTTCAAGTTGGATTTGGTTTATTTTATCCTAACTTTTAAAAGTAGTCAAGAAAACAGTATTGGAG
>QMPZ01000107.1 GCA_003648815.1 Candidatus Aerophobota bacterium
GAGTGAGGGGTGAGGGGTGAAGGGTGAAGGGTAGCATCTGAGTCCACCTTTTCTGAAGCAACAAAGGATTCGAATCCGGATTAAAATGAGGTTTTTTAAAGCATAGGAAAGTATAAACATTTGCTCAATAAAGGGGGGAGCAGCGAAGCGTTGAGGGGGGATGTTTCCCCCCTCAAGTGTCGATGAAGGGGGGAGCAGCGAAGCGTTGAGGGGGGATGTTTCCCCCCTCAAGTGTCGATGAAGGGGGGAGCAGCGAAGCGTTGAGGGGGTCATTCCGAAGGAATGGGCGGAAGCCTATGTTTCCCCCCTCAAGCCTCGTTTCTTGTCAATCTTCACTTTTTTGTTAAGATAAAAAACAATTAAACGATGAGGTAAAAGGTATGAAAGTTTCTGTAATTGGTGCTACCGGTTATACGGGAGCAGAGCTGGTCAGGATCTTATCAAGACATCCTGAGGTTGAGCTTGTCTCTATAACCTCGCAGACCTTCGCCGGAAAGAAAATTTCGGAAATTTATCCTTTTCTCTCCACAGATTTGGTTTGTGAAGAGCTGGATGTAGATAAGATTGCCAGCTCATCTTCTTTTGTCTTTACCGCTCTTCCTCATAAGACATCGATGGAGATCGTGGGTGAGCTTTACCTGCGAGGGAAAAGGGTGGTGGATCTGTCAGCAGATTTTCGCCTGAAAGACCCTGCGCTTTACGAGAAGTGGTACGGAGTATCTCATAGCAAAAGGAAGTTGCTCCATGAAGCAGTTTATGGCTTGCCTGAATTATATCGGGAAAAGATAAGAGAGGCTCGACTGGTAGCTAATCCTGGCTGTTATCCCACCTCCATCATATTGGCCTTGGCTCCCCTTCTTAAAAGCCATCTGATAAAGGAGGAGAGCATAATTGTGGATGCTAAATCCGGGGTCACCGGAGCAGGGAGAAAGCTAACCTTAGCTACCCATTTTCCTGAGATCAACGAAAACTTCTATCCCTATAAGGTGGAAGGACACAGACATCTTCCCGAAATGGAGCAAGAGCTGAGCAGGTTGGCCGGGACACAGGTGAAGGTTACCTTTGTCCCTCACTTAGCTCCTTTGAATCGAGGAATACTTTCTACCTGTTATGCTTCCTTGAAGAGATATACAGAAGTTGAGAAGATTCTAAGAATTTACCGGGATTTCTATAAAGATGAACCTTTTGTGGAGATACTTGAGAAGGGAAAAGTTCCCAGGATCAGCGATGTAGCTACTTCAAATAGATGCCGAATAGGACTGGCAGTGGACGAGAGGACCGATCGCATAATAGTGATCTCGGCCATCGACAACTTAGGAAAAGGCGCCTCAGGTCAAGCAGTGCAAAATATGAACATTATGTGTGGATTTAAGGAGGATGAGGGATTAAAATGAGACAGATACAAGGAGGAATTACCGCTCCAGAAGGATTTAAGGCGGCCGGTGTTCATTGCGGAATAAAGAAAAATCGACCTGACCTGGCTTTGATTTACTCAGAAGTACCTGCGGTCTCATACGCTATGTTCACAACTAACAAGGTTAAGGCAGCACCGGTACAGGTGTCCATAAGAAAAATTCGCAAGATGCGTGCTCAGGCAATTGTGGTAAATAGTGGAAATGCCAATGCTTGCACAGGACAAAGAGGCCTTAGGGATGCGGAGAGGATGGCTGAGCTGGCCGCTGAACTGTTGGGGATAAACAAGGAGGAAGTTTTAGTAGCTTCCACCGGCATAATAGGTAAACCTTTACCTATGGAGAAGATTGAAAGGGGAATAAGAGAGGCGGTGGGTGCTTTATCCCCTCAAGGAGCTCATCAAGCAGCAGAGGCTATCTTAACCACTGACCGGGCTGTCAAAGAAATAGCTGTGGAGACGGATATTCCAAAAAGAGGTAAGGGTAAGGTAAGGATTGCTGGAATGATCAAGGGCTCAGGGATGATTTCGCCTAATCTGGCTACCATGCTCTGTTTCATAACTACTGATGCCTGCATTGCAGAAGATGCCCTGAAGGAGGCAATGAGGTCTGCGATCAACAAGTCCTTTAATCAGATCAGTGTGGACGGGGACATGAGCACCAATGATTCCGTTTTTATCCTGGCCAATGGACTGGCGAGAAATAAGAGAATAAAGACCTGGCATAAAAAGAAAAAGAGAAAGATTGAGGACGAGAATTTCCGTTATTTCCAGCAAGCCCTGGATTATATCTGCATTTCCTTAGCAAAGATGGTGGTGCGGGACGGTGAGGGAGCTACCAAACTTATAGAGGTAAAGGTAGAGGGAGCTCCTTTTCCCAAAGATGCACGAAGGGTGGCTAAGGCAGTAGCCAATTCTCTTTTAGTGAAGACAGCCATCGCAGGAGCTTCTCCTAACTGGGGAAGGGTGATAGCTGCCTTAGGTGCAGCTCATACTAAGATAAAGCCGCATAAAGTAGACGTGTATATCGGCGGATTGCCGGTAGTAAAAGGGGGAGAGGGGACAGACATAGACGAGAAAAGCCTGAGGGAAATCTTAAAAAAAGATGAGGTTGAGATAAACATTCAGTTAAATCAGGGAGATAACAAGACTACCTTCTGGGGATGTGATCTAACAGAGGAATATGTTGGGATAAACAAGCGATATGTCTGAGGGTATGGCGAGATTTTCCTTGGATGAGAAAGTAGTAGAGACGCTGCTTGATCCACAGAACAAGGTGATAATGGTGATAGGTGGTCCAGATACAGGAAAGACCACCCTGGTAGAGGAATTGGCGAGTTTATTTTCTGCCCAGTTCAGGGTAGGAGTTGTGGATGCCGATATAGGTCAATCTCATATAGGCCCTCCAACTACCATAGCCTGGGCTCCTGTAAGAGGAAAATTTAGCGGGTGGGAGAAGATAAAATGTGAAGATATGTATTTTGTGGGGACTACCTCTCCCTCTGGCAATCTTCTTCCCGTGGTCACCGGAACTAAAATAATTTGCGATATCGCCAGACAGAAGGTGGATAAGGTCATAATCGATACCACCGGTATGATAAGGGGTGGAGCAGGGAAGATACTCAAAATATGCAAAATTGAGGTAGTCAAGCCTCAAGTAGTTTTAGCTTTAGAGAGAGAAGATGAGTTAAGCTCCATTCTTCGCGCCTTCAAAGGGATGAGAACTCCCCTCATTCTCAGGATATCCATCTCTTCCAAGGTATCGCAAAAGCCGTATTTACACAGAGTAAGCTATCGAAGACGCAAGTTCAGGGAATACTTCAAAGATGCTCAAAGGATTGTTCTATTGCGAAACAAACTTGGAATGAGGGATATACGCCCTGGGGTGTCTTTGTACAATCGTCTAATTTCCTTAAAAAGTGAAGAGGGAAGGGACTTAGCTCTGGGAATCATCGATAAAGAGGAGGAAGGGGGGCAGCTATCCATCTATACTCCCCTCGATGCCTCAAGAAAGATAGCGGCAATTGTCCTCGGAAGAGTTCGAGTTGATCTGGAAGGAAGAGAGCTCCCTTGAGGTGAAGAACACATTTTTCATCCTCTGAATTTTCATCTCCCCTTCCTCTCATTGGTTGCTTTAGCTTAAAATATTATTATTACGGCAGTATCTAAGGAGCAAAATCCTCCGGTTTTAAGTCCCTTAATTTTTTCTTAAACTCCTCGACCTCTTTCTCGTCAATGGGTTTGCTCCCTACAGCTACCTTATCCATCACTGCCTCATCTATATAGATGGGGACCTTAAGTCTTAGGGCCAAGGCTATAGCATCGCTGGGACGGGAGTCGATCTGAATGCTTTCCCCATTTTTTCTCATCACTATTCGGGCGTAAAAGGTGTTGTGTTTGAGGTCATTTATCACTACCTTATCCACCTTACCCTTTAGTTTTTCAATAATGGATTTGGTCAAATCATGTGTCAGAGGTCGGGGTGGCTTCACATTTTCCAGAGCTAAGGCGATGGCTTGAGCCTCAAATAAGCCCACCCATATTGGCAATGTTTTATTTCCCTCTTTCTCCTTTAAAATAATTACGGGCATATTCGACTTCATATCTATAGCTACATTCACCACATTTACCTCAATCATATATCTCACCTCCCTCGTTTTGTTCTTTTTCCTTAAGAGCCCACCATATGTCCACAGCCCATTAGATCCACTATTATCTTCATCAATTCAACGCCGGTGATATGACCCAAGCAGCCCGAGGAGACGGAAACCTCATCGAAAGACTTCACTTCATCCCTGCGAACTTTATCTCCATAGATCAACACAGGAACAGGATCACTGCTGTGTCTTTTGATGGAGATGGGAGTACTGTGGTCGGCGGTTATAATGAGATAGGCATCCTCGTCCTTTAAAAGTTCGGCCAGTCTATTTACCTTTTCAATCATAAGGAGCTTTTCTTCAAGGTTTCCATCATGACTGGCGTTGTCCGTTCCCTTAACGTGGACGAAGACTAAATCGAACTTTCTCAGAGCCTCCTTGGCCGCCTTTGCTTTTGCCTCGATATCTGTATCTATTCTCCCCGTTGCTCCTGGCACCTTTAGGATCTCCATTCCCACATATTTTGCCACTCCTTTGTAAAGAGCTGAGCCAGCTATACAGCAGGAGCTAAACCCGTATCTTTCCTTTAAGGATTCTACCTTTTGGTAAACTCCTGCTCCTCGGGTCAAGATTATGTTCGCCGGAAATTTGCCCTCTTCTTTCCTCTTTTTGTTCAATGGATGAGAGGAGAGAATCTCGTTGCTCTTCCTTACCACTTCGTTGACTATTCTTGCTGTCCTTCTGGCCTCTTCGGTATCCTTTAGGGGCTTGGATTTCAGGACAGGAGGGTTTCCCGAGGTATGGGGGTCCGTGTCGGATATAGAAGGAGAAAGACCCTCTCCTCGCAAGACCAAAACTCCTCTGTGCTCCGTGGAGGGCAAGAAAATCACCTCCGTTTTTTCTATTTCCATTCCCTGTAAGGATTTGGCAAGCTCAGCTCCCTCGTCCTTAAGCCTACCTGCCCTTCTGTCTATCACCCGTAGATTCTCGTCCACGGTGGCGAAATTGCACCTGAAGGCGACATCCCCTTCTCTCAGATCAATCCCCACCCCTAAGGCCTCAAAAGGTCCCCTTCCCTTATAGTAAGTCTGGGGTTCGTATCCGAAAATAGCCAGGTGAGCGGTATCACTTCCAGGTATAATTCCCCGGCCGATGGCACTCATCAGTCCCGTGGAGCCCTTTTTTGCCAGCTCGTCCAGAGTTGGCTTTTTCGCCAGCTGAAGAGGAGTTTTCCCATCCTTTACCGCTCGATCTCCTAACCCATCCACTATCACCAATATAACTTTTTTCTCCACAGGCATCGCTTCCCTCTTTTTTACTTTAAGGATATTACATTTCATAAATCTGTCAAGCACTGCTTTTCTCATATAAACCCTTTTGGGGTGGCTGAAGTGTACTCGATACGGAACGACGCCGCCTCGCTATAAACATAATCAGCCACCCATTAAAATGGATGGTATTTTAACCCTTCACCCCTCACCCTTCACTCTTCACTCTTTACCCTTCACTCTTCACCCTTCACCCCTCACCCCTCACCCCTCACCCTTCACTCCTCCAATACTGTTTTCTTGACTACTTTTAAAAGTTAGGATAAAATAAACCAAATCCAACTTGAAAGGGAAGAGGGGATGAAGATTGAGGAAGAACTGAGAATTAAGGGAAAGGTGATTCCTCA
>QMPZ01000108.1 GCA_003648815.1 Candidatus Aerophobota bacterium
GGGCAGTAATGCATGCTCTTGTCTTTCATCGAGGAAGGTCTTTTGAACTTTACCTGCATCTATTTCTCCTTTTAGGTTATCCTTAACACCCCTGCTCCCTGGATTTTTCCCTGTTTGAGGAGCCTTAAAGCTCTATTTGCTTCCTCCAGTTTGAACTCCTGCACCTCGGGTAGGATGGGAATTTCAGCGGCTAATGGTAAAAACTCCTCGGCATCTTTTCTGGTCACGTTGGCCACGCTCTTTATTTCCTTCTCGTGCCATATGTGTTTGGCGTAGTCCAGCTCTGGAATGGGCTCTATTTTGCGAATGGCGTTTATGACCAACCTTCCTCCCCTCTCCAGGTTTCTTAAGGCCTCACGCACAGGCTCTCCAACAGGGGTAAAGTCAATTGCACAGTCAAGCTTCTGGGGAGGAGTGTCCCCTGTCGCGCCTGTCCAGTCAGCTCCCAATTTTCTGGCCAGGTCTCGATGTTCCTTCTGATGTCTTCTCGTGAAGACGAAGACCTTGCAATTCCAATATTTGGCCACTTGAATGGCAATGTGAGCAGAGGCTCCAAAGCCGTACAGGCCGAGAGTTTGACCAGGTTTAACTCTGGTAAGCTTTAGTGCCCTGTAGCCAATCACCCCGGCACACAGAAGGGGAGCTGCTTGAGAGTCGGAAAACCTTTCTGGAATGGGGTAGGCGAACTCCTCCGGGACAATGGTATATTGAGCATAGCCACCATTGGCGTCGCATCCTGTGGCCTTAAAATGGCTGCATAGGTTTTCCTCGCCTCTGAGACAAAACTTACACTTGCCGCAGCTTGAATATATCCAGGCAATTCCCACTCGATCCCCTTCCTTGAACCTGGCCGCCCTTGGTCCCAGTGCTTCCACTCTTCCCACGATCTCGTGGCCTAAAATTACGGGAAGCTCTGGCCTGAGCCTTCCCTCTATCTCGTCAAGCTCAGTATGGCAAACCCCACAGGCCAGCACCTTCACTAAAATCTCCTTAGGTCCAGGAACCGGGTCCGGAAGTTCCTTCATCCGCAGAGGATTTTCTTTGAGCGGCAAATCAGGTCTTCTTCGAGGTTCGTCCTCGATCTTGATCTCACAGAACTCCTCCAGCACCTGAGCTTTCACGGCCTCTTACCTCCTCTATAGGTTTGAGGCACTCGCTTCCCCTGCCCTCTTGACGGCGTACTGGGTGCCGAGTGGAGAAATTATTTGGAACAGAGCTGTAGTGGTCGCCATCAGCGTAATTATTATGCCTCCCAGGCCATATCCTGAAAGCTGTTGAGTGGCAAGGAACGCCAGGCCTACGGCAACACCTGCTTGATTGAGCAGGGCAATTCCAAGATACCTGGTGATCTTTGGCTCGGATTTTGACAGAACGCCACCCATACCGCAGCCTATTATCTTTCCAACACTTCTTCCCGCACAGTACATGAGCACAACTGGCCATATGGAGACGAACTGTGAAAAGTTTATCTCCATACCGATGGCAGCGAAGAACAATATGAATATGGGGGTCATAATGCTATCTATCAGCTTGTTGGAGTGATTGGCGATGTGTCCGTTGAGGTTGATCAACATCGCCCCCAGGACCATACAGGCAAGAATTGTCGACACACCAATCATCTCCGCAAGACCCCAGCATAGCACAGCGATGGCGATGGAGATGACGAAGATATGGTCAGAGGAGAGGCGGACCTTCCTGGTTATATATGAGAGACCGGCACCGATTCCTCCTCCAAGCGCTATTGCCCCGAAAATTTCCCACGCTGGATGAAGGAGAGACGAAAGGATGCTGGCCTTGCCACCCAGGAGCATCTTCACCCATACGAGTCCGATTGAATAGATGATGATTCCCGCTGCGTCGTCAAGACCCACGATGGCGATGGCCACGTTTGTAAGCGTCCCTCTTGCCCTCAAGTCTCTGAAGACCGCCACCGTCCCAGCGGGAGCAGTTGCCGGTGCCAAAGAACCCAGGATTATGGCGAGCGGCAGATTTTTTGTCACCGCATATACAAAGCCCCAAACCACAAAGGATGTTATGAGCACCTCCACGGTCAATATGATGAGGATCTTTCTTCCCATTTTCTTCAAGAAATCGAAAGAAAAACTCAATCCCACCATATAACCGACCAGGGCGAGCGTGGTCGCGGTGATGAGGGATTCGAAGTGTTCAGGTGCCTTAACGCCAAACACCGGCCCTATGATGAGGCCCGCGGTAAGATATGCCAGCACCTCTGTCAGACCTATCCTGCGCAGCAGCCTTCCAATTATGAATCCAAGTAGAAGTATTAGGGCGACAAAAACGTAGATGTTCATCTTCTTAGCCGTGAGTTTATCTTGGATTTTAAAGTGTGATCATCCTTCAAATGTTTCTCAGTCAGTTGAAGCAATCTTTTCTCTTAGAAGATGCCTTTTTCCTTGAGAACGCCCATGAGAATGTCGAATAGATTGACGATGCCTTGCAGGCGTCCGTCTTCATCCACAACGGGCAGCGTCTTCAAGTTATATGACCTTATCCGGGAGAGAGCCTCCATAGCCGTGGCGTCCTCCTTTATGGTCACCACGTTCATGTTCATCAGGTCCTCGGCCACACAGAGCACTCCCATCTCAGGGGGAAGATCCACCTTGAAAAGGTTTGTTTCCTCGGGTTCGGTCTCCGTATAGAAGGGATTTCTTCTAAGCATCTCCATAAGATAAGGGGGAAACGGTTCGAAAATCTTCAAGATGTCCTCAAGGGCGACGATTCCCACAACTGTCCCATCCTCTTTTACCACAGGTAAATGATGAAAGGGATATTTTTGAAATATCCTCATCAGCTCCTTTAAGGTAGTGGATTCTTTTACCGTTATTACCTGTCGTCTCATCACGTCCTTGACCAGCATCTTCGTTTCCGTTCATTGGTTTTGTATTTTTATCCAGAGCGACCTCAAACTTCTCCGGACTCAATCCCCCAGCTCCCGGGTATACTTAAGCGTTGAGGGGGTTATTCCGAAGGAATGGGCGCAAGCCCATGTTTCCCCCTCAAGTGTCGTTTTCTTGTTAGATGAACATCCAGGAGCTTCTTTGTCGCTCAAAAGCGGGTTTGAGAGGACCCTGGGAAGCAGCTTTCTACTTGTAGAATAGTATTGCTCCTTCTTTGAGCCGTTCCATATCTTGATTACCTCTTCTATGGTATTGACAAGCTCCACAGGATTTCCCCGGTTGATACCATAGCAGTTTGGATTGAGGTAGACAAAGTATTCCCTCTCATTGGTTCGGTAAAGTCCATCGAAATTCTCATCTATTTTAAGCGGTTTTGTCAGGACCATAAACGGCCACAGTTTACAGGCCAGGGGTTTCATCCCAACCATCTCCAGAAAGCAGGCGTTTCCCCATAAAAACTCACATCTACCATCCATTTTCCTTCCCAGATATGGTTCTTTATTCCTTATCCTGACCTTATCCGGCCAGAACTTGCTGATCTCGCTGTATTCTTTCCAGGTCAGGTTTACCGCATATCTTTTGCAACACCTACCGCACATAAGACACGTCCAGCTTTTCGTCAGTCTCCAGGGTATGTAATTCACCTGAAGACCTCCCTTAACTTTAACCACCACCTTAATCCGACTTATCAGTTCTGTTAGCTAATTTACCGAAGGACTCCAGCAGGTTAATGGGCAGGGGAAAGATGATGGTGTTGGTGTGTTCGGTGGTTATCTCTCCCAGGGTCTGCAGGTATCTTAGCTGAAGGGCCTCGGGATGTTCGCTGATGATCTTCGCTGCCTGAGATAGCTTCTCAGCCGCCTGATACTCTCCCTGGGCATTGATAATCTTGGCTCTTCTTTCTCTTTCTACCTCGGCCTGTCTGGCCATAGCTCGCTTCATGCTATCGGGAATTTCGATCTCCTTCATCTCCACCACGCTAACCTTGATTCCCCAGGGGTCGGTTTGCTGATCGATGATTGACTGAAGCCGCTCATTTAATTTTTCCCTGTTGGAGAGCAGTTCATCCAGCTCCACCTCTCCCACCACCCCTCTCAAAGTTGTCTGCGCTATCTGCATGGTGGCAAAGCGAAAGTTCTCTATTTCAGTCACGGACTTACAAGGGTCTATGACTCTAAAGTAGATGACCGCGTTTACCTTGACCGGGACGTTGTCCTTGGTCATGACTTCCTGAGGTTGAACATCGAAGTTTATCGTTCTCAGGCTTACCTTCACCATTTTATCCACGATGGGGATGAGGAAGAAAAGTCCCGGTCCCTTGGCTCCCACCAGCCTTCCCAACCTGAAGATAACCCCTCTTTCGTACTCGGTCACCACCCTGACAGAAGCTGCGAGGATGATGATTCCTAAAATCACCAAAAAAATTATTAGTCCCATCTTTTAAACCTCCTTCTTTTTTACCACTAATGTCATCCGTTCCACCCTCACCACCTCCACGTTTTCTCCTTTTTTAACTGTCTGGCCGCTGGACTCGACAGTGGCGTTCCAGATTTCTCCGTGAACCTGGACTTTGCCCTCTGGATCAAGGTCGCTTTTGGCCACTCCTACCTCGCCGATCATTCCCTCCAGGCCGGTGACGGGTCTTTTAATGTGGGCTTTGATGGCAAAAGAGACGATGAAGGCGAAAAGAAATGCTGTTATTGCCACCATAGGAATGATGTAGCGCAGGGAGATGGAAATGTAAAGGGCGGACGGATCTATGAGCATGAGGGAGCCCAGCGTCAGGGCAGCAATCCCCCCAATGGTCAACGCTCCATAAGAGGGAACTTTTGCCTCCAGGATAAACAGGACTATGGAGAGGAGAATCAAAAATAGGCCGGCCAGGTTAAATGGGAGAACCTGAAGGGCGAAAAGGGCCAGGAGCAGACAAATTCCTCCCACCATTCCCGGCAGTATTGCCCCCGGATGGAAAAACTCGAGGATGATTCCCCATATTCCCACCATGAGCAAGATGTAGGCTAAGTTGGGGTCGGAAAGGGTCTGAAGGAGTTTTTCCCTGAAGGATACCTCTACAAAATGAAGTTCGGCTTCCTTTGTCCTCAGGGTGAGAATACCCCGACTGGTCTGGACCTTTCTACCGTCCAGCTTCTCCAGAAGTTCTGTGATATCCTCAGCCACAAAATCTATTATCCCCAGCTTTAAAGCCTCCTCATCGGTTATGGACACGCTTTCCCTTACTGCTTTCTCCGCCCATTTTTCATTTCTTCCTCGCTTTTGAGCAATTGACTTGATATAGGCGCAGGCATCATTGACTACCTTCTGTTCCATCTTTTCATCCATTCCCGCGCCCATGGCTACAGGGTGGGCTGCCCCAATATTGGTTCCCGGAGCCATCACCGCTATGTGAGAGGCTAAGGTGATAAAAACTCCTGCTGATGCCGCTCTTGCTCCCTTAGGTGAGACGTAGACGACTATCGGGATTTCGCTGTTCATTATCGTCTTAACCATTTGGCGCATGGACTTGTCCAATCCGCCGGGGGTATCCAGCTGGATTATCAGGCAATGAGCTTTCTCTTTGATGGCAGATTTTAACGCCTCCTCCAAGCGATGGGCGGCTACTGGACTGATCGTGCCCTCAATCTTGAGAACTTCTACCCGATTTATTGCCTGTGCCGAGAAAAGGGAGAAAGAGAAAAGAAAAACACC
>QMPZ01000109.1 GCA_003648815.1 Candidatus Aerophobota bacterium
CGCAAGATAAAGTCCGCCCGTTATGTGAAGCTTTCTTGAGCAAAATGCGAACCTTATCCTTACCCTTCCCTCCAGAAATGTCCACTGATATCTTGGCAGCTTCTTTTTGGTTATATGGTTCCATATGTAGGTGCCCAAAGTCTTCTTGTCGTAGATATCCTTTGTGTCCACTTGAGCGAGCTTAAAAGGTCTGTCCTCATCATAGGTCCATCTTGCCGGATAGAATACCTTTCGCATCTTTCTCTCCTTTCCCTTTCTCCTTCTTTTTAGGATGTTTCTTATGGTATTTTCTGAAAGCTCTATCCCCTCTTCCAGAAAGAGAAAGTAAGCGATCCTTCTTTTTCCATAACCTCTTTCCTTCCACATCTTCATGACCTTCTCCTCTATTTCATCAGGGGTCTTAAAAGGAGATCTCTTAGGTCTTCTGGAAAGATCCCTTAATCCTCCTTCTCCTCTTTGTTTATACCTTTTTACCCATTTCCTCACCAAGTTGCGAGATGTTCCCCAAAGCTTTGCCGTCTTTCTTATGCTGTTTGTCTTCTTGTAGGTCTCAATTAGTCTCTTCCTCGCCTCAACTCTTTTCATTTTTTGTAGTTCGTGGTAAAATATTTCCATAGCCGGTATCCCTCCTTCTTCATTTCCTGGAGGCAGTCCTCCAGGTTCTGGATACCGGCTATTTTAACAAATTCCCTTATTCCCTGCAAAGGGTCTCCCTGGTAACGATGTCCAGGCCCATTTACTGCGTCCACTTGACAAAAAACAATACAATATTAAATATAGATTTTTGAGAAAGGATAGGCTAAAATAAGGGCCGGGAGGAGGTGGTGAGAATAGAAAGGTAAATAGGCCCATCAGCCTGGGGGGTAAGGAAGGCTTTCCAGAAGAGAAGCATCGAAAAATTATTTTCTCTTTTGGGAGCTTCCCACAGAAGAATGAACAATGTCTACGAGGAGGTAAGGATGTTACGCAAGTTAACAGTAGCATTGTTAGTTGTAGGCTTATGTTTAATGGGAGCAATCCCAGTATTAGGGCAGAAGGTATATTCCACCTTAGCTGAATATGAAAAACTTACCGGGAATAGAATTGAGAAATTTAATGAAGCTCCAATGCTGAGGACAAAAGTCGCTGCAGGAGAGCTTCCTCCGGTAGAAGAAAGGCTTCCAGAGGAACCCTTAGTTGTCGAGCCACAAAGCATTGGAAAATACGGAGGGACTCTGGTTTCCTCAATGACTTGGGCCAACTGCTGGAACATTCCAGGCAAGGCTAATATGGAGCCCTGGCTTCGCAAGTCTGCGAGGCAGCCTCATGAAATTACTCCCAATCTGGCTAAGGACTGGAAATTAAGTAAAGATGCTAAGACTTTTACTCTCTACCTGCGAAAGGGTATCAAGTGGTCAGATGGTTACCCATTCACTGCCGATGATATTCTATTCTGGTACAATGATTACTTGCTGAACAAGGAATTATGCCCCACTATTCCAGGAATTTGGAGGCAGGGTGGCGAGGTTATGAAGGTAGAGAAGGTGGATGATTACACGGTGAGATTTAAATTCGCTGTTTCATGGCCTGGTGTAGTGGATGCATTTTCACATCCATTTTGGCTCTCAATCCAAGGTCCTACTGACGGATGTTATGTACCCGCTCATTATCTAAAAAAGTTCCACATAAAGTACAATCCTGATGCAGATAAGTTAGCCAAGGAAGAGGGTTTTGATCATTGGTATCAACTCTTTCAAAACAAAGCGACCTATAGTCGTGATTATGAAGCCGAGGGTCTACCCGTTCTGGGAGCCTGGGTTGTTAAAGTGATAGCACCAGACCATGTAACTCTTACCCGCAACCCTTACTACTGGAAAATAGATACAGAAGGTAATCAACTTCCCTATATTGACGAAGTAAAGGGAATTTTGGCAGACAACCCTGAAATGAGAACAGCCCAGATACTTTCTGGCCAAGTCGACGTTTTCGGAGAGTATGGTACAGTTGAGATCAAGCAACTCCCCGTAGTTAAAAAAAATGCCGAGAAGAATAACTATGAGATTTACCTACCCTCATGGACTTCTATGGGAGGGTTCCCTCTAGAGATAACAATCCTTCCGAATCATACTGTTGAGGATCCGTTTATAAGAAAGCTTTTTAATGATGTTAGGTTCAAAAAAGCTTTATCCTTAGCGATTAATCGGGAGGAGGTTAATGAATATATTTTTCTTGGCACAGCAAAACCGAGACAGATAGGACCAGCACCTACCTCCATTTATTATGATGAAAAAGTTGCCAAAGCTTATACTCAATACGATCCCGAAAAGGCCAAGGCGCTCCTCGACGAGATTGGTCTAAAAAGGGACAAGGAGGGTTATATCCTGCGCCCTGACGGTAAACGATTAATCTTGGTGATGGAGATAGCGCCGACTTTTAAAACCCACCTATCATTTGCGGAGTTAGCTAAGGAGTATTGGGATAAAATTGGTATAAAACTGGTTATCCACCAGGGTGGTGGAGGTTCGATGTGGGAGCTATTTGGTGCAAATAAGTCGCAGCTTTCGCTATGGGTGTTCGATTTCTCTGATGAGGAGGCAATGATACTGCCACCGTGGTGGGGCACATGTTATTTTTGGGCTCGAGAGTGGAATTTGTGGCTTTCAACTGATGGAAAAAGTGGCACTGAACCTCCAGCAGAGGTCAAAGAATTTGCAAATATCTGGAAGAGAATTCCTTATGTAGTCGACGAGAAGGAAAGAATTAAGATGGGTAAAAGGGCCTTTGAAATGGCCGTTGAGAATCTATGGATGATCGGTGTTGTAGGTGATACAAAGCTCATTTGCGGATACCGCGCATCGCTCAAGAACACCAATAAAGTTCGTCGGCTGTGTGAATGGAAAGCCTTTCAGTGGTTCTTCGAGAAATAAGTTGAATATGTTGGGTTGCATTGCAGATGTGGATAGAGGTGGCTTTTCTCATTGATTCTCGAATAATAAACCCTAGGGGATGGAGTTATATTATGAATCCGTCCCCTGGGGAAAAATAATTGAATTTTACTGAGGCTATAAGATGTTATCCTACATTATACGTCGATTCATTTATATGATTTTCCTATTGTTGACGGTATCAGTAGTCTCCTTTATCATCATCCAACTTCCTCCAGGCGATTGGTTGACAACCTACATAGCGCAGTTGCAAGCCTCCGGTACACAGGTTGATCAGGCAATAATCGATTCATTAAAACAACAGTATGGTCTAGATTTACCACTGTCTCAGCAGTATTTTAAGTGGATTTGGAATATGATTCATGGAAATTTTGGATTCTCCTTCACCTTGAACAAGCCGGTAAGCACTCTTTTAGCTGAGCGACTTCCCTTGACAATAACGATTTCTCTTTTTACCACTATTTTCATCTATACGGTAGCCATACCCATAGGAATTTATTCAGCTATCCATCAATATTCCCTTGCTGATTATTCCCTCACGGTTGTTGGCTATATTGGGTTGGCTATACCTAACTTCCTCTTGGCTTTGATATTAATGCTTATGTTTTACCAATATTTCGGGGTTAATATAGGGGGTCTTTTCTCACCTCAATACTTAGATGCACCTTGGAGCATAGCCAAGTTTATCGATATGCTAAAGCACCTTCCTGCGCCGATAATTGTTGCCGGTACAGCTGGTACTGCTGGACTCATTCGTGTTATGCGAGGTTGTCTGTTGGATGAGCTTCAAAAACAGTATGTGATTACAGCTCGGGCTAAAGGACTTACAGAGAGAACTCTCTTATTCAAATATCCAGTGAGAGTGGCCGTCAATCCTATAATTAGCACTATAGGGTGGATACTTCCCTCGCTTGTTTCTGGTCAAACTATTACCGAAATAGTGCTTAGTCTACCTACTGTAGGACCTCTTCTTGTGCAGTCATTGATGCGTCAAGATATGTATCTAGCAGGAGATATTGTTATGATCTTAGGTTTTTTAACCGTGATAGGAACTTTTATTTCTGATCTTCTATTGGTTTGGATAGATCCCCGCATTAGGTATGAGAAGAAAGGAGTCTAAAGATATGGAAGGTCAAAAAGAGACTAGTGTGGAGGAAAAATATTATATAGCCTCTCAATGGCAACTTATGTGGCGGAAGTTCATAAAGAACAAGTTAGCCATCGTCGGCGGGGCTATTTTAGCTATTTTTTACTTTATAGCAATATTCTGTGAATTTTTCTCTACGTATGATCCATATAAACGTACAAAAAACATGTATTGTCCACCGCAAAGAATTCATTTTTTTGATGATAAAGAAGGGTTTCACCTTTCTCCATTTGTCTTTGGCATAAAAAAAGAACTTGATATAGAAAGCCTTAAAATGACATATACTGAGGATAAGACTAACAAATATCCCATCCATTTTTTTGTTCATGGGGATAAGTATAAACTATGGAATCTGTTTGAGGCAGACATTCACCTTTTGGGAGTTGAAAAACCAGGAGTGTTATTTTTATTTGGGACGGATGAATTGGGAAGGGACCTTTTCTCGCGTAACCTTTATGCCTCACGCATTTCCTTATCTATAGGATTGGTGGGAGTAGCTCTTAGTTTTGTCTTGGGATGCATACTGGGAGGAATTTCTGGATATTTTGGAGGAGCCACCGATATGGTTATACAAAGAATCATAGAGTTTTTACTTTCTATTCCCACCATCCCCCTCTGGATGGCTTTAAGTGCTGCCCTACCACGTGAGTGGTCCTCAATTAAAGTCTACTTTGGCATTACTATTATTCTTTCCCTTATAGGCTGGTGTAGCTTAGCCCGGGTGGTAAGAGGAAAGCTTATAAGCCTACGAGAGGAGGATTTTACTATAGCAGCTAAGGTTGCCGGAGCAACTGATGTCAGGATAATAGTAAGGCACCTTATTCCTTCTTTTTTTAGTTATCTTATAGTGAGTTTAACCTTGTCTGTACCTAGTATGATTTTAGGGGAGACCTCCTTAAGTTTTCTTGGCTTAGGAATTCGTCCTCCAGCAATTAGTTGGGGCACTTTATTGCAAGATGCACAGAGGGTGGAGGTAGTTGTCCTTTATCCTTGGATTTTAATCCCTGGTCTTTTCGTCATTCTCACTGTCTTATCTTTCAATTTTGTAGGAGATAGTCTTCGTGATGCGGCTGATCCGTATAAATAAAGCTTTCTCACCTTCTTTTGGCCTTGCCCGGGCCTATGCGGAGATAGACTCAGGCCCTCCTCATTTGATTATGTCCTATAATTTCTGTAAAAAGACTCTTCCTTGACAAAGGGGCCACTGTTCCTCCAAGATAAGGATGAAGTTAAAAACAACCTTATCAAAAAGGAGGAACTCATATCCCAGAAAAAGAATAGCTCAAAACTCAATGAATTGCAAGAGGTCTTGGTAAACGATGAGGATTTTCTAAAAAGAGCTTTTGCCAAAAGTTTAAAGATGTGGAGATAACCTAACTTCTAAAGGCAGATAAGCACCGGAAAGCAGAGAAAAGATGTGGCTATCGAAATGGATATAAACCGAGGAAGCTAAAGATAAGGGTAGGAACCTTAGAACTTTTTTCCCAGGATAAGAGAGGATAGATTCCAACTGCAGCTTTTTGCCCGGTATCAGC
>QMPZ01000110.1 GCA_003648815.1 Candidatus Aerophobota bacterium
GACCACCCTGGTCATTCCAGGAGTGAATGATGACGAGGAATGTCTCAGGAGCATTGCTAAAAGGATTAGGGATGAGCTGGGCGAAGACACCCCCTGGCACCTCACCGCTTACTATCCAGCTTATAAGTTCGCCTCACAGCTCTATGTTCCTCCAACCTCGGTAAGGACGTTGGAAAAGGCCAGACAGATAGGAAAAGATGAGGGATTAAACTATGTTTATCTTGGCAACATCGCCGGCCATCCTTTTGAGAACACCTACTGTCCGTCCTGCAATGAGCTTTTAATTGAAAGATATGGGTTCAGCATATCCAGATATCGACTCTCATCCGACAAGAGATGCCCCAGCTGCCAGAGGGAGATTCCGATTGTGGGAAGCTTTTTGAAAAGAGGATGAAAATGGCCTTTGGAAGGATTGCCATTATTCCCATAGAAGGTCCCATTGGAGGAATGTATTTCCCCCTTTTGGAGGAGATAAGGGAAAGAAGGCTCTCCATGATAGAGAAATACCTGGAGCAGGCTAAAAGGAGCAGGAGGATAAAGGCGGTGATTTTGAAGATAAATTCCCCTGGGGGAAAAGTTTATCCGTGCAAGAGACTGGTGGAGAGGGTGAAGGAGATCAAAAAGTTCACCGTAGCTCAAATTGAGGAAATAGGGACAAGTGGCGCATATTGGATTGCCTCCTGGTGCGATGTGATTTTAGCCGACGATTTTAGCCTGGTGGGAGGGATAGGAGCTACCAGTATAAAGCTGGACCTTTCTGATCTTATGAGAAAACTTGGTATAAACTTTGACTCCATCAGTTCGGGAAAGTACAAGGAATTGGGTTCTCCCTTTAGAAAATCCACTGAGGAAGAGAGAAAGATAAGAGAGGAAGAGCTTAGGCTGGTAACTCAGGTCTTTGTCCAGGATATTAAGACGAGAAGGAAGCTGAAGAGGGAGGATGAGGTCCTTCAGGGAAGAGTCTATCGGGGAAGGGAAGCTAAGGATGTGGGCTTAATCGATGATCTGGGAGGGGAAAGGAAAGCAATCGAGCTTTGCAGGCAAAGAACAGGGGCCAAGAGGATATTGAATTTTAAAGAAAAGATGGAAAGAGGACTGCTGTCGAGGCTGTTCAGATAAGCAGATATGGCTTTAGCTGTCAGTGTAAAATACCTCAGTAGTTACTTGAAGTCTATAGATGGAGCTACTTTCCCCTTCACTTCGTGGGAGCCCTCCTTTTTTGCTTCGCAAAAAAGTCATTTCCCTAAGTCGCTCAGGGGAAAGTAGCTCCATCTGAATTCTTGAGGTTTGAAAGGGGGGAGCAGCGAAGCGTTGAGGGGGGATGTTTCCCCCCTCAAATGTCGATGAAGGGGGAGCAGCGAAACTTTGAGGAGGTAATATCATGCCAAAAGTGGACCATTTTGCTTTTGAGGTATCGGATATAGATAAATCCATCAGCTTTTATACTGAAATCCTGGGGCTAAAACTTCTCTTTAAACAATTGGATGAAGTCCACCATGAGGTCTTTGCGTTCCTTGAGCTGGATGGGGGCAATTTGGAACTGCTTCAGGCTCTGGACAAAGACAATGAGCCAACCTCCTTTAAAAAGCATGAGATTAAACAACCTTACTGTCCACATATAGCCATCAAAACAGAAAATATGGAAAAGTTAATTTCAAAGCTGGAAAGTAAAAAGGTTACCATCATCAAAGGTCCTTTAGAAATTCCCGGGAAAGTAAAGTGGGTTTATGTTAGTGACCCGGATAGTAACATAATTGAATTTGTCCAGTGGCTATGAGCCATCTTTTTGAATACATTCAACTTGAATTTCCTTACAGGGCAGGAGGGAAAGGAGTTCTTGTAGAAGGGCTTGAAAAATATCCCAATAAAAATGTTTAGCAGTGAGGATTTTCGTATGAGTTTGAAGCCTTTGACGGCAAGTTTCATAATGATCAGCCTTTTAGGATATATGACGATGATATCCAATGCCTTTCCTGGAAGAGCAGAAGAACGGGAAAAGATCAAGAGCATTCAGCTGCCAGCACCTTCAGCTGAGGGGAAAATGTCCCTTGAGGCAGCGATAGAAAAAAGAAGGTCAAGGAGAAGGTTTGAAGATAAGGCCTTGAGGTTGGCACAGATCTCGCAGATCCTCTGGGCAGCTCAGGGAATCACTGAGAAAGGAGGGATAAAGAGGGCTGCTCCATCCGCCGGTGCCCTGTACCCCTTAGAGATCTACCTTGTGGTCAGGAAAGTGGAAGGGCTCGAGGCGGGGGTATATCATTACAATCCAGCCAAACACACCATAGATTTGATCTTAAAGGGAAACTACCAGAATCCCTTAGCCAGGGCCTGCCTGGGTCAAATGTTCATCGCCGATGCTCCCGTCTGCATTGTGATAACAGCCGAATATGAAAGGACAACTGTAAAGTACGGAAGAAGGGGAATTCGCTATGTTCACATGGAGGCTGGTCACGCAGGGCAGAACATCTGTTTACAGGTGGTATCCTTAGGGCTGGGAACTGTTTCCGTAGGAGCGTTCCAGGATGAGGAGGTTTCAAGAGTATTAAACCTGCCCAAGGCACACAGACCCTTGTACGTGTTTCCAATTGGCTATCCAGGCGATTGGAAGGTTTAATTTCTTCATCATTTCCCTCCCAAGCCCAAGTAAGATAAAGCATTAATTTTCTCCAGGGCAAAATAAGTTTGGAAAGGCTAACAGCCAGAGATGTGATTTAGAAGGCAACTTGCTAACTTTTAAACGAAACAGGGGGTTTTTCGGAATTTTTGCGTTTATTATAAAAAACAAAGAGAAGAAGATGCTGGATCCAGATTCTCAGTTAATGCTTAAATTCAAAAGCGGAGATACCATATCTTTTGAAAAGCTTGTAAAAAAGTACAAGGAGAAAATTGTGAATGTTATCTATCAGTTTATCGGTGATAAAGAGGAGGCAGAGGACCTGGCCATAGAGGTGTTCTTGAGAGTTTACCGAGCAAGGAAAAGGTACAAACCGAGGGCAAAATTTACCACCTGGTTATATAAAATTGCTGCTAATCTTTGTCTTAATGAAATAAGGAAAAAGGCGAGGTTTCAGACTGTCTCGCTGAGCGAGTCTATTCCATCAGAGGCGGAGGAAAAGTTGATGTTGATTGAGAAAATTGCTAATTCCTCCCCTTCTCCTCAGGATATTCTGGAAGAGAAGGAAAGAAATACATTGATAAGAAAAGCTATTGATTCTTTACCGGCTAAGCAGAGAATTGCCATCATTCTTCAAATATACGAGGGACTGTCTTATAAGGAAATCTCAAAAATATTAAATTGTTCGGTAAAAAGCGTTGAGCGGCGTCTTTACCGGGCAAGGACTAATTTAAAAGAAAAGCTTGCACCTTATCTAAAGGGTGAAAAATATAACGGGGGTTTTTAAGAAATTCTGCGTTTATATAATGAGGCAAACAAAATGAGGTGTAAAAGGATAAGAAAAAAATTGGCAGCTTATCTGGATGGAGAGCTTGATGAAAGACAAAAAGCTTTGGTCAAAAGACATCTTTTGGAATGCGCTAAATGTAGAAAAGAGGCGGATTTACTTGGAAGGATCTCTTATCTTTTGAAGGATCGACCTCGTATAAAGCCCACTTTAAGTTTTGAGGCTGATTTATGGAGAAGAATTTACTCTTTGGAAAAAGAGGAAACCACAAAAAAGGAAACTACGCTTTATCTTCTTAAGTGGGCAACTTACATCATTTTACCAGCGGCAGTTGCTGCCGCTTTAATTATAGGGGTTTTCGGGGAGAACCTGGGGGAAAAGATTGCATCTTTTGAGAGCATTAGCCTGGAAGAAGAGTATTTATCTTCAATAGGGCTTGATAGCTTCAGGGACTTTCCTCCAGGTTCCCTGTCCCAAGCTTACTTTAGTTTGATTGAGCAAACAAAATGAGAAAAAGAGCAGTCATAATTCTGGTGGCTATCTTCGCTATAGGTTTTCTTTCAGGCCTTTTTGTTCCTAATTTGTTCAAAAAGGGGAGTCTGTCATCATCTTCTAAGTTTCTCTCTAATTATCTTTCCTTATCTAAAGCTCAGGAGGAGAAAATAGAGTCCTTAAATAAATCATTTTATGCTAAAGTAGGGAATATAAGAGCTCAGCTTGATCAAAAAAGAGCAGAGCTCGGTGATCTTTTAGAAAAACCTCATTCAAATAAGAGAAAAATTAGGAATAAGATAAACGAAATTGCCATTTTACAAATGCAGCTTCAAAAAGAAACTGTAGATTATCTGGAAAGGATAAGATCTATATTAACCCCGGAGCAACAGAAAAAATTTTTATCTCTTATAAGAAGAAGACTACATCCCAAGAGGCAATGGAGGAGGAGATTTTAATTTTTATAAATATAAGTGAGAGGAGGTGAAAATATGGATAAAATAAAGAAAATCGTTGTTGGAACACTGGTAGTCCTGTTACTCCTTAGCAGTATCGGGGTAGCGTTTGCGGAGGGACCTCAAGGAAAAAAAGCCTTTCCTCAAGCCCCCAGAGCTTATAGAACAGCTTCTTACTATTCCCTTGTAACAGATCTGAATCTCTCACAGGATCAGATAAGAAAACTGCGGGATTTAAGATTGGAATACCAGAAAGAAACACTGGAGCTGAGAAACACTCTTCGGGTTAAGAAGTTGGAACTTCAAACTTTACTCGCATCAAAAGACGTGAATGAGGAGAAGGCTAATTCAATAGTGGATAAGATAGGCAAGCTAAGAACGGATATCAGGAAAAAAACCATCCATTATCAGCTTGAGATGAGAAAGGTACTAACTCAGAAACAATGGGATAAACTCCTTTCTTACCGCTACATGTGGAGTAAAGGAGGTAAAGGAAGCAGAAGAGGTAGAGGAGGTAGAAAAGCCTGGTTTGGGCCTTTACCCTAATCAAATTTTAACTGTCTTTTTCGGCGGGGAGGTCAAGCTAATTGAGGGGGCAATGCTTCGCATTTCCCCCTCAACGCTTGCGCTGCTCCCCCTTAAATAAGGAAAAGTCTAATACTTTCCTATAGAATCAAGGAGGTGATGCATCCTCCTCCCCGTCTTATTTTTGAAAAAATGAGCTATTCTACCCCCTCTTTAGAGCTTTATTATAGGTAATATTATAAAAAATGTCAAAGGGAAGGGAAAAAGAATAATTAGGAGGAGGAAAGAATGAGAAAAGTTATGCTTTTTGGGTTGATAGGGCTTTTTGTCCTTTTTTCCGTTGGTGCTTTTGCCCAGGAGACTCAGCAGGGCGAGATAAGAAAGTTAAGTCTGGAGGAGAGTATAAATATAGCACTGGAAAACAATTTTGACCTCAAGATGGCAAGGTATAATGTAAACCTGCGGGAAGTGGAATACGAGCAGGCTCAGGCTAACAATCTCTTAAAAGCCTCAATTCTTAACCTGAAGAATGCTGAGTTTGCCTTAAAACAAGCCAAAAATAATTTAGAAGAAAAACGAAGGCAGGTTATATTAGATGTGATGGATGCTTATTTCC
>QMPZ01000111.1 GCA_003648815.1 Candidatus Aerophobota bacterium
GTTTCTTCGATCTATGAGCACAGCGTTAATGTTCACCTTGCGGGGAGAAACATAGTCAAATTCCCAGCTGTCGCCAACGTGGAGAAGATGCGAGGGAGAAACCTTAACTCTTTCACATATCCTCAAATACCCCTGAGGACTTTTAAGGTCTTTAAGTTCAGAAAGGGTGGAGAAGGCATATTCGAAGTAACTACCTATCTTCCTCAGCTTAGGAGTTAAGAATTCTTTGGGCATCATACTGATGACGATTAATCGATATTTTTTCCTTAAACGTTCTAATACGGGAATGACATCAGGATAAAGCTCTATCCTTGTCTCATACTTAGAGATGATCTCCTTCCAGGACACGTTCAACTGAAAGTGTTTGATCCAGAAGTTGATGTCGTACCAGTTGGGATTTTTTTCTCCAACTCGACTGTATTCCTCTTGTACCACCTTTTTCGCCTCCTCGAAACTTATATTTTTTCTCTGTGCATATAGAAGAGGAATTTCCCCTCGCCAGATCAGGTCATTAAAACCTTCCTTTATCAGAGTTCCATCCACGTCGAAGGAAATTACCTCTATCCCCTTAAACTTCATCCTTAGAGGGCCTTCAGGATTTCCTCAATTACATTCCCTGTATAAGAGGAAGGATCCCTGGTTATGTCTTCCAGGCGCTTTATCGTATTTCTGAGGTCACGCAAAAGTGAGGGATCAGGTTTTCCTTTGTCTATTTTCTTCTGTCCTTTTCTGGTAAGCTTTAGAACTCTCTTTTTTGCTTTTTCAATGACCTTTTCGGGCACTCCTCTCTTTCCTGCAGCTTGAAGGAGTTTGTCGAAAAGGGAGATGACATCCTTTTCTTCGTAAAATTCTATGCTCTGTTCATTCACCTTTATCGTCTTCATCTTTTCTCTCCATAAACATCAATTTAAAGGCGCACTTTTATAGGCTTACTTTACGTACCCTTCCAGAAGGAGGTCCTGTCCTATCTTTCTTAGGGAACTTACTTCTATGTGTGGAGTCTGGGATAATAGATCCACGCCCTTTCCCTCCACCCAGGTGAGGGAGTTTCTTCCTCCTATTATTCGTGGGGCGAGAAATAGAAAGAGCTTGTCCACAAGTCCTTTGTCAAAAAAGGAGCCTATCACCTTCCCCCCTCCTTCCACCAGAAGAATCATTATCTCTAAGCTTGCCAACTTCTTCAGGACCTCCTCGAGGTCTACCCTGCCGTCTTGGTCTTCCTTCACTATAGCTACCTTAATTCCTCTGCTTTTCAGCTCACACAGTTTCTGTCTGTCCGCCTTAGAGGTGGTGAAGATAAAGGTGTCCGCTTTATCCTGATTCTTTAAGATTTTAGAGTTCAAAGGAATTCTTAGCTTGCTGTCCAGAATGACCCGAGCAAGACTATCTTTGGAGGGAGCAAGTAAGGAAGGATCATCGCTTATGACGGTATTTATTCCCACTAAGATGGCATCCATTTTGTCCCGCAGGCGATGAGCAAACTCACGTGCCTTTTGTCCGGTTATCCACTTAGATTCTCCTTTGCTGGTGGCGATCTTTCCGTCCAGACTTGAGGCCACCTTTACAACTACAAAAGGGATTTTCTTTTTCATAAACTTGAAAAAGGCCTCGTTCACCTTTGTGGCCTCCTCCTCGCAGACCCCTAACTCGGTCTCTATGCCTGCCTTTTTAAGTTCCTGAACCCCTCGTCCTGAGTTTATGGGATTTGGATCCAGAGTGGCTATTACCACCCGTCTGATGCCGGCCCGGATTATCGCCTGTGTGCAGGGTGGGGTCTTCCCATAATGAGAACAGGGCTCTAAGGTGACGTAAAGGGTGCAGCCTCTTGCCTTATCCTTTGCCCTCTGGATGGCCTCAACTTCAGCGTGAGGTCCTCCAAAATAGCGATGGTATCCCTTAGCGATGAGCTTGCCGTTCTTGACGAGCACCGCTCCCACCATTGGATTGGGAGAGACCTTCCCCTCACCCTTTTTAGCCAGACTTAAAGCAAGCCTCATCCACTTCTCTTTTTCGGATAACTCATCCTTAGTTAAGGATTTAGAGCGAACTTCTATGTTTATCACCCCCTTTAGCTTAGGAGTCGATGGGCTAAAGTAGAGCCTGCTCGATCAGAAGCTCCGCAATTTGAACAGCGTTTAAGGCCGCTCCCTTGCGAAGGTTATCTGCGACTATCCACATGTTTATCCCGTTCGGGCTCGATAAGTCCTCCCGTATTCTTCCCACAAAGACCTCATCTCTTCCTGCTGCCTTTATGGGTAAGGGATAAATTTCTTGGCCGGGACTGTCTTCCACGATCACCCCAGGAGCCCGGGAGAGAATCTTTCTTACCTCCTCTACACTTATCTTCTCCTCTGTCTCCAGGGTCACCGCTTCTGAATGGGAGTTAAAGACAGGCACACGCACACAGGTGGCCGTGATGGCGATACTTTCATCCTCCATAATTTTCCTGGTCTCGTTAACCAGCTTCATTTCCTCCTCGGTATAGCCGTTGGGCAAAAAATCCCCTATATGAGGAAGAAGGTTAAAGGCTATTTGATGAGGATAGACTTTTTTGGTGATCTTCTGCCGGGATAAAAGTTGTTTAGACTGCTCTGTTAGTTCCCTTATCGCTTCTTTTCCCGTTCCTGAAACTGCTTGATAGGTGGAGACGACCAGTTTCTTGACCTTTACCCTCTGATGAATAGGATTTATCGCCACCACCAGTTGTATAGTAGAACAGTTAGGATTGGCTATGATTCCCTTATGAGACCTTAAGGCATGGGGGTTTACCTCAGGCACCACTAAGGGTGTGTTCTTGTCCATCCTGAAAGCTTTGCTGTTATCTACCACCACGGCTCCTCTTTTCGCTGCTATAGGAGAAAATTCCCTGGATACGGAGGCACCTGCTGAAAATAAAGCTATTTCTATTCCTTCAAAGGAGGAAGTGGTCAGCCTTTCTACTTTTAAACTTTCCCCGGCAAATTTCAACATCTTTCCCTCAGATCTCTCAGAAGCTAAGGCTCGCAAATTTCTTACGGGAAAGTTTCTCTGTTCTAAAACCTTTAGCATTTCCTTTCCCACCGCCCCCGTTGCTCCTACCACCGCTACATTATATCCTCTGGCCAACTTATTCCTCCTTGTCCAGTTCAAATTCTCTATGGATAGCCTTTACCGCTTTCCTACCTTCTTTCTTTTTTACCACACAGGAAATCTTTATCTCCGAGGTGCTTATCATATCGATATTTATTCCCTCTTTCCCAAGACAGGTGAACATCCGAGCGGCGACTCCAGGATGAGATTGCATTCCCGCTCCAACTATGGAGACCTTAGCGATATCGGACTCATAAGTTACTTCCTTTGCTCCCAACTCCTGTTTAACTTTTTCCATAATCCTTTTAACTTCCTCTAAGTTCGTCTCCTCCACGGTAAAGGAGATGTCATTTTTTCCTCCTTTTTCACCGCCCTGCACGATCATATCTATGTTGATCTCAGCTTCAGCTAACCTGGTGAAGATAAACCCGGCCACTCCTGGCCTGTCAGGAACTTCCCTTATAGTTACCTTTGCCTCCTTTTCATTCAAGGCAATTCCGGTAACCACAAATCGTTCCATAACCTCCTCTTTATTCAACTATCGTCCCCTCCTTTTCGCTAAATGAAGAACGAATATGTAGCTTGATCTTATATTTTTGGGCCACCTCCACTGCCCGAAGATGAATGACCTTAGCTCCTGAGCTGGCCAACTCTAACATCTCCTCATAAGAGATGCGCCTTAGCTTTCTCGCCTCAGGCACTATTTGAGGATCAGCGGTATAGACTCCTTCTACATCGGTATAAATCTCGCACAACTTTACCTTCAGAGCAGCTGCTAAGGCTACTGCCGTAAGGTCCGAGCCCCCTCTTCCCAGGGTGGTGATTACGTTTTCCGAGGTAACCCCTTGGAAACCAGCCACCACTACAATTTTATCCTTCTCCAATTCCTTAAGAATTCTTTCTACCTCTATTCTCTGAATGCGGGCTCTGGTATGAACCTCATTGGTAATTATTCCCCCCTGAGAACCGTTGAGGGCAACGGCCTTTTCTCCCAAGGAATGCAAGGCCATGCTCAGTAAGGCAGAGGAGATGATTTCCCCGCTGGAAAGAAGTAGGTCCAGTTCCCTTTTTGGAGGATTGAGACTGACCTGAGAGGCGAGCTTGAGTAGCTCATCAGTGGTGTCTCCCATAGCGGAGACCACTACCACCACTTTGTTTCCCTTTTTTCTGGTCCGGGCTATTCTCCTGGCTACCTCTTTTATCCTCTCCGGGGAGGAGAGGGAACTTCCTCCATATTTTTGCACGATCAGCGACACTTTTCCTCTCCGTCAAATTTGAACTTTTTCCAGCTGTTCGAGCACATATTTTCTTATCTCTTGAGGAGAAGGAAGGCTTTTAATTAACTTTCCTCTCTCGATAACCGGTTCAAGCAAGCGAGCAAAATCTCCTCCACAACTACACTTTCCTGGATTTCCATTCGCAGGAAGAATTTGAGTGGAAAAGCATGAGGAACATCGCCAGACCTGCTTTTTCCCCGAGAGCTTTCCTCTTTTGGCTAAGGGCCTGCCCTCCACCTCTACTATGTCCAAGGAAAAGTCCACCACCGGAGCATTGCTTATCCAGGTACCCACTCCAAAAGCATCGGCTATGGGGGACAAGAGGCAAATTTTCTCCTCATCCATTCCTCCAGAGACGAAAAGTTTCACCTTTTTAAACCCTCGCAGATCCAGCTCCCACCTTACCTCCTTTAAAAGTTCCAGAAAATCTCCTCTCCTTGAAGGAGGCGTATCTAACCTCACGGCGAAAAGGTCATCTCCTAAATCCTCAGCTACCCTGAGAGCCTCGAATTTCTCATCTCCCAATGTATCTATCAAGGCGACTCTTTTTACCTTAGGGTCGATGACCTCGTGAAAAAATCGCATGGCTTTTACAGTATCTCCACTGAGCAGGACAAGGGCATGGGGGATGGTACCCACCGGCTCCTCGTTCAGCATCCTCGCACTTTTTCCCACAGCTACTCCATCACATCCTCCTATGAAAGAAGCTCTATCTATCATCGGGGCTACTGCCGGGTGCATTCTCCTCGCCCCAAAGTGATAGATGGGTTTTCCACCCGAGGCCTTTTTACACCGTGCTGCTCTTGTGGCCACTCCTGAGGCCTGGCAAAGCAGGCCCAAAAGGGGAGTCTCGTATCTGGCCAACTCACCGTAATTTCCTTCTATACACATGACCGGCTCAAAGGCATGAAAAATAGTGCCCTCAGGCATACTTTCCACCTTAACCTCTAAATCCTCTAAAAGATACAAGGCCTCATCTATTCCGGATAGCACTGCCCACCTGTAGCCCGAGGGAAGACTGTGAGCTCTTACCTCTACCACTACCCTTTTATCTAAGTTTTTCTCTTTTAAGATTTTCACCGTACGGTCAAAGTAGACGTCGGTGA
>QMPZ01000112.1 GCA_003648815.1 Candidatus Aerophobota bacterium
GTCAACAAGAAGTTCTGTGTGGAGCATGGAGACTGGCCTGGAACTGCTGAGACATGGAAACAGTATAACAATCCTCCTTCAGGAAAAGAGCCTCTACATTCCATAGCTTGCGGAACAGGCCCATTTAAACTGGAGAGATGGGAACCAGGGGTAGAGGTGGTATTGACTCGAAACGATAATTATTGGAGAGAACCGGCGAAGATAGAAAAAGCGATCATAAAGTACATAGATGAGTGGACGACGAGAAAGCTCATGTTCCTGGCAGGAGACGCCGACATTGTCTATGTTGACAGACAATACGTTAAAGAACTGGAAGGAGTGGAAGGAATAAGGGTCTACAAGGACCTTCCTACACTTTCGCAGGGCTCTGTGTTCTTCAACTTTAAGATAAATCCCGAGGGAAATCCCTATATAGGAAGTGGTAAGCTCGACGGAAATGGAATTCCACCTGACTTCTTCTCCGATAAAGACGTAAGGCTTGGCTTCGCTTACTCCTTCGACTACGAAACCTATATCAAAGATGCCTGGCTGGGAGAGGCTATCCAGCCCACAGGTCCAGTAATTAAGGGACTACCTTACTATAATCCAGAGCAAAAGACTTATTATTATGATCTCAAGGAGGCGGAGAAACACTTTAAGAAAGCTTGGAACGGACAGGTCTGGGAAAAAGGCTTCAAGTTCACCATACTTTATAATACCGGTAACATACAGAGGCAGACCGCAGCGAACATCTTCAAGGACAACGTGGAATCCCTTAATCCGAAGTTCAAGATAGAAATAAGGCCAGTGGAGTGGGCAGAATACGTAAGAGATATCACTACCGGCAAGCTGACGATGTTCATCATCGGATGGCTGGCAGATTTTCCTGATCCTCACAACTTCGTATATCCTTATATGCACAGTCGTGGAACCTATGCTGAATGGCAAGGTTATCGTAACCCCATCGTAGATGAGTTGATCAGGAAAGGAATAGAGACAGTTGATCCAGTAAAGAGAAAAAGGTATTATGACCAGCTGCAGATGATATACTACATAGATGTTCCGGGGATTGGCCTCTATCAGCCACTTGATCGTCACTATGAAAGAGACTGGGTAAAAGGATATTATTATAATCCTATTTATCCCGGCCAGTACTTCTACTCCTTCTCCAAAGGTTATTAAGAAAAAGTCTCTCTGAGGAGCTCCAAAGGCGGGACTCTGTGAGTCCCGCCTTTGCTTAAAAGGATAGCAGGTCTACATCAATGAATCTTAGAAATTATATCATCAGAAGGATTTTGTTGGTCATACCGGTGCTTTTCGGGGTAAGCATCATTATATTTGTCATCTTGTCCCTATTCAGTCCAGAGCAAAGAGCAGCTGCTTTCATCACCGATGTAAAGCAGCTGCGAAACATAAAAAGTGTAATCAAAACCTACCATTTGGATGCTCCCCTTTATCTGCAGTATTTTTACTGGTTAAAGGAGGTACTTCACGGCAATCTCGGATGGTCGAGGACAGCTTCGAGGCCGGTGTTGGAGGCCCTATTTTATTTTTTACCCAACACGGTCGAGCTTGGACTCTTTTCAATAGTTCCCATCGTCCTCATAGGAATCTGGCTCGGGAGTGCCTCAGCAGTTCATCAAAATAGGTTCATAGATCACCTGAGCAGAACAATAGCCATCATAGGCTGGTCTCTTCCCACTTTCTGGTTTGGACTGCTCCTGTTGATGATCTTTTACGGTTACTTTAAGGGTCTTTTTCCTCCCGAGGCATTATCCACCAGCACCAGTTTATATGTGCACTCTCCAAATTTCGTTCGATTTACTCACATCAACACCATTGACGCCTTGTTAAATTGGAAGGGGAGCGTCTTGCTGGATGCCCTGCGACATCTCGTGCTCCCCGTGATCACCCTTACCGTAGTTCAGTGTGCGCTGGTCATGAGAATTATGCGCTCAAGCATGTTAGAGGCTCTGGGCAAAGGCTATGTCACCACTGCCAGAGCGAAAGGAGCAGATGAGAAGACGGTGATTAAAAAACATGTAAAGAGAAACGCGATGATCCCGGTGATCACTGTCTCCGGCTATCTCTTCGCTGGATTGATGAACGGTGTAGTCATAACCGAGACCATATTTAATCGTAAAGGACTGGGGTGGTGGTGGTGGAGAGCAGCTGTGCAGTTAGATATTCCAGCTATCTTAGGCGCTGTTCTCTTCAACGGCATACTCTTTGTCCTCACAAATCTGGTAGTTGATCTTCTCTATGCCTATTTTGATCCCAGAGTAAGATTGGGGTGATTAAAGTTGAGGCTAAATTTAAGTTTCGTCAATGCCAAATGGGATGATCTGAAAAGGGAGATGGAGCCGAGAATAAAGGAGCTCAAGTTCTCCTTCAGTAGAATTAAAAAAAGTCCCCTTTCTTTGGTGGGGTTATTTCTCATCCTTTTCTTCGTCATCATAGCTGTGCTTGCCCCTGAGCTGGCGCCACCAAAATATCCGCATAATCCTTATCGGATTCCTCGATACGGATATAGTGCTATACCTCGTCCTCCATCTCCGGAACATCCTTTTGGCCTTACGGAAGGTCAGTATGATATCTATTATGGAGTGATCTGGGGCACGAGGACTGCTTTCCGTATAGGCTTTATCGTGGTAGGCAGTATTTTAGTGATTGGCATAGTTTTGGGTAGTATTTCTGGCTACTATGGGGGAATAGTGGATGAGATAATTATGAGAGTGGTCGATACATTTATGTCCCTGCCCACCCTGGTTTTGGCTATGGCATTGGTGACAGCCTTGGGTCGTAGCCTGGATAACGTCATGAAGGCCCTCATCATAGTAGGCTGGCCAAGTTATGCCAGGTTAATTCGCGGGGACATATTGACCGTCAGGGAAGAGGGGTATGTCGAGGCGGCCAGGGCGGTGGGATGTTCTGATTTAAGGGTGATCTTAAAGCACGTCCTTCCAAATGCAATCTATCCATTGTTAATAATGGCTTCTCTGGATATAGGGGCTATGGTCTTGACAGCAGCTGCCTTAAGCTTCCTCGGACTTGGTGCACCTGTCGGATACGCCGACTGGGGACAGATGGTCAGTTTTGCCAGAAACTGGATTGTGGGCCCACCAGATAATCCCTTGGCCTATTGGTATACCATCACCATTCCCGGTCTTTTCATCCTGTTCTTCGTATTAGGCTGGAATCTTTTAGGTGATGCCTTCAGGGATATCCTGGATCCAAAACTGAGGAGAAGATAAGCCAATGAATAGCTATCTACTAAACGTTCAGGATCTTAAGACCAATTTTTATACCTATGAGGGTGTGGTGAAGGCACTGGACGGGATAAACTTTAAAATTGAAGAAGGAAAGACCTTGGGACTGGTAGGCGAGACAGGTTGTGGAAAGAGCGTAACCGTCCTTTCCATCTTAAGACTAATCCTACCTCCAGGAAAAATAGAGGAGGGAAAAGTTATCTTCAAAACCGACGAAAAACGCGTGGATTTGTTAACTCAGACAGAGGTGTTTATGAGGAAGATAAGGGGAAATGAAATTTCCATAATTTTTCAGGAGCCAAGCTCTGCTCTAAATCCCGTCTATTCGATTAATGACCAGGTTTCAGAAAGCTTTCTTTTACACCGCAAGGAAGAGCTGTGCAAAAAGGTGATCGAGGAAATTGAGGCAGATATCCAGAAAAATCCCTTTTTTCTGAAAAAAGCGGTGTATCAAATCGAAGAAAAGATTTATAGAAAAATGCTTAAAGACCCCGATGCTATCCTTTTAAGGCTTCTTTCTAAGGTTCCCATTTTAAGGAGATATCAACATCGACTAAAAAAACAGGCAAAAAGAGAAACAATCAGACTTCTCAGGAAATTGGGAATACCCAACCCAGAAGGAGTGGTAAATAGATACCCACATGAACTTAGTGGTGGGATGCAGCAAAGAATAGTGATAGCTATGGCCCTCGCCTGCAATCCAAAGCTTCTCATAGCCGATGAGCCCACTTCCAACTTAGACGTAACCATACAGGCTCAAATTCTGGATTTAATCAGGGAGATAAGGAAAAGACTTGACTCGTCCATTCTCTTTATAACCCATGACTTAGGAGTGGTGGCAGAGATGTGCGATTATGTGGCGGTGATGTATGCAGGGAATATATGTGAGATGGCTCCAACCAGAAGGCTCTTCAAAAATCCCCTGCATCCATATACCGTTGCCCTGATGAGATCGCTTCCTGAGTTGGGGAAAAAGAGGCTGGAGAGCATAAAGGGCAATGTGCCAAACCTTATAAATCCACCCTCTGGTTGCCGGTTCCATCCTCGTTGTTCGAAGGCGATGAAAATTTGCTCGAAGGAAAAGCCCGAAACCGTTGAGGTGGAAAAAGAGCATTTTGTAGCCTGTCACATTTATCCCCAGGATAATAAGTAAAATGAACGTTTTAATAGAGACAAAAGGGCTAAAGAAATATTATCCCATCCTCGGTGGGGTGTTTAAGAAGAGGATAGGTGATGTGAAGGCAGTTGATGGTGTAGACATCAATGTAAGAAAAGGAGAGTGTCTCGGTCTGGTGGGTGAGTCGGGTTGTGGCAAGACAACCTTAGGGAAGACCATACTTCGATTAATGGAACCTACCTCGGGTCATATTTACTTTGACGTACCTGAAGGGATCAAGAAAAAGATTGAGGAGATGGAAAGCTCAACAAACTCGAACTCCCATGAATATCAACTGTTAAAGGACAGATATGACCTTTCTGCTTTTCGAGGGAAAAAACTGAAAAGTATGAGAAGGAGGATGCAGATAGTCTTTCAGGATCCTTCCTCTTCCTTAAATCCAAGGATGCTCGTAAAGGACATCGTTGGAGAGCCGTTAAAGGTTCATAGGCTGGCAAAGGGGAAAGAGGCAAGGGAAAGGGTGCTGGAGCTTTTAATGAGGGTAGGTCTAACCGAGGATCATCTCTACAGATATCCCCATGAGTTCAGCGGTGGTCAAAGGCAAAGAATCGCCATAGCCAGGGCTTTGGCCACAAATCCTGAGTTCGTAGTTTTAGACGAGCCTACCTCAGCTCTGGATGTCTCCGTGCAGGCTCAAATTCTCAATTTACTTCAGGACCTCCAGGACGAGTTCAGCCTCACATATATGTTCATCACACATCACCTGCTTGTGGTAAGACATATAGCAAACAGAATCTGCGTAATGTACCTGGGGAAAATAGTTGAAGAAGCATCTACAAAGGAGCTATTCGAAAGACCCCTGCATCCATATACCCAGGCCCTTCTTTCGGCTATTCCTGTTCCAAATCCGGATGCAAAAAGAGAGAGGATAATTCTTCAGGGAGATGTGCCCAGTCCTGCAAATCCTCCCTCGGGATGTCGATTTCATCCAAGATGTCCATATACAACTCAAAGATGCAAGGAAGAAGAGCCTTCTCTTAAGGATGTAGGTGGAGGACATCGTGTTGCCTGCCA
>QMPZ01000113.1 GCA_003648815.1 Candidatus Aerophobota bacterium
AGCTCCATCTGAATTCTTGAGGTTTGAAAAGGGGGGAGCAGCGAAGCGTTGAGGGGGGAAGATTCCCCCCTCAAGTGTCGTTTTCTCGAAAGAGAACGAAAAGGGAATCCTGTGTAAATCAGGAGCGGACCCGCCGCTGTGACCGTCTGCCTTATCGGCAGAGCTTAGCTGCCTTAGCAGCTAAGCGGGACGAAAGCTGCAAGAAGCCACTGTTCCGAGCTATCGGAATGGGAAGGCGCAGCGAGTAGGATGATCCGGGAGCCAGAAGACCTGCCTGAAGGGTAGCCTATCTCACCTTACGTGGTGAAAGGTGAGAAATTTTGTTTGGAGATAAAACCGGGGAATCCCCAAACCAGAACTTGGTTTGGGGATTTTTTATTAGATATGAAGAACACGACGTTCGCCAAGAGGATAATGATTCAAGGGACAGGATCTGGAGTGGGAAAAAGCGTAATAGTCGCTGCGCTCTGCAGGATATTTAAGCAAGACGGATATAAAGTTGCTCCCTTTAAGGCTCAGAACATGGCCCTCAACTCCTTCGTCACCAGGAATGGAGGAGAGATGGGCAGAGCTCAGGTGGTTCAGGCAGAGGCAGCGGGAATTGAGCCCACCGTGGACATGAATCCCATACTCATCAAACCCACCAGCGATGTGGGAGCCCAGATAATCGTGAGGGGAAAAGTGGTCGGCAATATGTCGGCCCATTACTATCATAATCATAAACCTGAGCTCATTCAGGTAGTCTCGGACTCCTTCTTCAAGCTGGCCAAGGAGTACGAAATAGTGGTGATAGAGGGAGCGGGAAGCCCTGCTGAGGTAAACCTGCGCAAGAGTGACATCGTCAATATGAAAATGGCCGAAATTGCCAACTCCCCGGTTCTCCTGGTGGGTGACATCGACAAGGGAGGAGTATTTGCCTGGCTCATCGGAACCCTTGAGCTTTTGACTGAAGAAGAGAGGAAAAGGGTGAAGGGACTTATCATCAACAAATTCCGAGGAGATATAAATATTCTCAAGCCGGGCTTGGATTATCTGGAGGAAAGGTCCGGTAAGGATGTCTTAGGAGTAATACCTTACTTTAAGGACATATGGATAGAGGAGGAGGATTCCCTTTCCTTAGAGAAGGCAAGATATAGCTTTATTCCTGAAAAAAGTAAGATCAGCATAGAGATCCTTTACCTTCCTCATATCTCAAATTTTACCGATTTTGATCCCTTAGAGGAAGAGGAGGACGTCTGCCTTCGCTATGTCGGAAGGGGGGAGAGGATAGGAGATCCAGATCTGTTGATTATCCCGGGAAGCAAGAACACCATCGATGACCTTGCTTACCTTAAAGGAACAGGCTACGAGGAGCAAATCTTAGCCAGGCTGAGAAAGGGAACAAAAATACTCGGCATCTGCGGCGGATATCAGATGCTGGGAAAGGAAATCAGGGATCCTTATCATATAGAATCCTCCAGGGGCAGAATAGAGGGATTGGGCCTGATAGATGCATTTACCGTCCTGGAGAAAGACAAGATCACCTCTCAGGTAAAAGCCCACCTTGAGAAGAACAAATTCTTTTCCTCAAAGGGAAAGATAAAGGGATACGAGATTCACACGGGAAGGACAAACCTTTTAAAAGAGGTAACTCCATTTTTCAGGATCACCGAAAGGTTCTCTCGGCCAGTGAACATCAAAGACGGAGCGATTGGTAAAGAGGGAAGGGTATTTGGCACTTACATCCACGGTATATTCGATGATCATATCTTCAGAAGAGATTTTCTTAACTATATAAGGAAGACAAAGGGCCTGCCCTCCTATTTTCCCTCTCGAAAAGTATCTATCCGGGAAAGAAAGGAAAAAGAATACGACAAACTTGCCGACATAGTGAGGAGAAGTCTGGACATGAAGAAGATTTATAAAATTATGGGATTGTAAAAAATGTAAAAAATAAAGGAGGAGGACAAAATGAGCGGAGAAAGTCTAAAAGAGATGCTCAGAAGGGCAAGGATGTTCAGCTTTATCTTAGCCTTGATCATTTTTGGTGGACTTGGCCAGACCTTACACGCGGCACAGTTTCCGGTGACGGTCACCGATGATCGGGGAAAAGAGGTCACCATCTATAGACGACCAAAGAGGATCATATCGCTTTCTCCGGCCAACACAGAGATTCTATTTGCCTTAGGATTAGATGAGGAGATAGTCGGGGTGACGGAGTTCTGTAATTACCCCCCCGAGGCGAAGGGTAAGGAAAAAATTGGAGGATACAGCAACCCAAACCTGGAGAAAATTGTCAACCTCAAGCCGGACTTAATCTTAGCCGATTATGGCAATCCCATAAAAGGAATCAAGCAGATAGAGAGCCTTGGCTATACCTTGGTGGGACTAAACCCGAAAACCATTGAGGACATTCTCCGCAACATAAAACTGGTGGGAAAGATCACCGGCAAAACCAAAGAAGCCTCCGAGTTGATCTCTAACATGAAGGAAAGGCTAAACTCGGTAGAGGAAAGGGTGAGGAACTTAGATGAGGATGAGAAGGTGAGAGTGCTTTATGTAATCTGGTACCCGCCCTTATGGACCGCTGGCTCCGGAACGTTCATAGATGAGCTCATCAAAAAAGCAGGGGGAATCAACATCGCATCCGAGCTTTCCGGATATAAGCAGATGAGCTTGGAAAAGGTAATTGAAAAAAACCCCCAGGTAATAGTGGTGGGTGAGAGCAAGGACCAGCCAAACCTGGTTAAGACGGTGAAAGAAGAGACCACTCTTTCCGGGACCGATGCCTTCAGGAACAACCGAATATACACCATAGACACGGATATAGTATCTCGGTCAGGCCCGAGGATAGTGGATGCCTTAGAGCAATTGGCGAAGTTGCTGCATCCAAAGATGTTTAAAGAAGAAAAATAGTGCTATCAACTGCCCCAGCGATGGTAGTTTAACTCTATCAGCCAGGTAGCTTTGAAACTTTAAAGATGGGAGTATCTTTTCATGTCCAGGAAACTAAGGCGCTGGATAAGCTGGCTTGTGGCTCTTACAGCTCTGCTTGTGGGAATTTCGCTTCTTTCCTTAAGCATAGGAGCAGTCCAAATTCCCTTTAGAAAAACTATGTTTCTTTTAATGCAAAAAATTTTCCTTTGGCGAATCTTTCCCCTTGAAAGTAGTCCCGCCTCTGTTATCCTGTTCAGAATCAGAGTTCCCCGTTTGATCCTGGGAATAGTGGTGGGTGCATCCTTATCCAGCGCCGGGGTCATCTTCCAGGGTATGTTTCGTAATCCCTTAGTTGAGCCTTACACCTTAGGAGTATCCGGGGGAGCAGCAGTGGCTGTCTGCCTGGCTATAATGGGAGGACTGTCTCATCTCATCCCCCTGGCCGGCTTTGTAGGAGCCATAGCAGCGGTTGTCCTCGTCTACTTTATCGCCAGCAGTGGAGGAAGACTTGCCATCCCCACCCTTCTTCTCACCGGAGTGATAGTCAGCTTCTTTTCCTCTTCCCTGATCATGCTCCTGATGAGCCTCAGCAAGACAGAGGAGCTTCACGGAATAATGTTCTGGATAATGGGCAATCTTCAGGAGACTGATCTCACTCTTACTCTCGTCGTATCCATTGCTTTGCTGGCAGGAATATTCCTCGCCCTTTTGTTTGTCAGGGATCTGAACGCCCTCAGCTTAGGAGAGGAGGAAGCTGTCCATTTAGGAATAGAGGTGGAAAAGGTGAAGAAGATTTTATTCCTTTTAGCCTCCTTCCTCACGGGTCTGTCCGTTTCCGTCTCCGGGATAATTGGGTTTGTGGGACTGATGATTCCTCACTTTGTCCGTGGATTGATAAGCCCTGATCACAGGATTCTCCTTCCCGCCTCAGCCCTGTTTGGAGCAACCTTTTTGGTGGGAGCAGACCTTGTCGCCAGAACTGTCGCCTCTCCTCAAGAACTACCCGTGGGGGTAATTACGGGGATAGCTGGAGGGATAATTTTTGTATGCATCATCAGAAGAAGGAAGGTGGAGTTCAGGTGGTAAAGATGAAGGATGAGATATTGCTGGAAATGGAGGACCTCTGGAGTGGTTATCAGGGGAAAGACGTCTTAAAAGGAGTCAACCTCAAGATAAAAAGGGGAGAGTTTTTAGGGTTAATCGGACCCAATGGCTCGGGAAAGACTACCCTGCTTCGCAGCATGAGCAAGATCTTAACTCCCCGAAGGGGGAAAGTCCTTTATCGGGGAAAGGATATCGCCAAAATAGGTGCCAAAAAATTAGCTCAACGGATAGCCGTGGTACCACAGCTTTCCGTGTTTACCTTTTCCTTCACCGTAGAGGACTTCGTCCTCTTAGGAAGAATCCCTTATCTTCCGCGGTTTTACCTGGAAAGAAAAGAGGATTATCTGGCTGCTGAGGAAGCCATGAGGCTCACAAAGACCTTATCCTTTCGGGAAAGGAGAATAAACGAGCTTAGCGAGGGGGAAAAGCAGAGGGTGGTGATTGCCCGAAGCTTAGCTCAAAATCCGGAACTCCTTCTGCTGGATGAGCCAGCAGCTCACCTGGACATAAGGTACCAGCTGGAGGTCTTCAATCTCCTCAGGCAACTAAACCAAGAAAAAGGAATTACCATAGTCCTGGTCTCCCATGACCTTAACCTGGCCAGCCAGTACGCCTCAAGGCTGGTCCTTGTGAACAAAGGAAAAATATTTTCCGAGGGAAGGCCTTCGGAAGTCATCACTGAGGAGAACATTCAAAAGGTATATAAGGTAAGGGTGAGGATAACCCAGGATGAGGAAGGAAATCCCGTGGTAAACATAGATCACAGGGTCAAAAATTTGACTTTTTAGAGAAGGTAAGTATAATAACGAACAGCCCTTCGGAAATTTGACGAGCAGTAGAAAGAGGAAAAAGGAGGTGATAAGGATAAATCCTAAAAGAAAAAAAGAAGAGAAGGGAGAGATGAAGTAAATTATAAAAGGAGGCTTTAAAGTGAAGGGAAGATGGCTTATATGGTTAGTGATGGGTTTTTTAACTATTTGTTTAGCGTCAGCCACCGGAGCAGCCGCTCAGGAAATAAAAAATCCTGATACAATTATTGAGGCAACCATAGGCACAGTGGATTCGCTTGATCCAGCGTGGGCTTATGATACAGCAAGTGGTGAGGTCATCTTCAATATCTACGAGACCCTCATCTTCTGGGATGGAACGAGGACAGATAAATTCGTTCCCATGCTGGCTACAAAGGTCCCCAGCGTGGAAAATGGACTTATCTCTGAGGACGGCCTGACCTATACCTTCCCCATAAGAAAAGGAGTAAAGTTCCATAACGGTGAACCTTTGACTCCGGAGGATGTAGAGTACTCCTTCGAAAGAGCCATGGTCCAGGACAGAGATGGTGGTCCTGTATGGATGCTTTATGAGCCACTTTTGGGAATTCAAAGCTCCCGTGATGCAGAGGGAAATATAGTGGTAGA
>QMPZ01000114.1 GCA_003648815.1 Candidatus Aerophobota bacterium
ATGGAAAATGCTGGTAGGCCAGGGTAAGGTTACTCGAAATATACAAGACTTTAGGCCTGCCTTAAAATTGAGGGAACAAGATGAAATTAGAGGAGTTGAGGAAGATCAGGGAGAGAATGGGGAGTGAGCTGCGTCTGAGAGGTGGAAAGGTGAGGATAAGGATAGTGGTGGGAATGGGCACCTCCGGTATCGCCGCAGGAGCCAGAGAGGTTCTGAGGACATTTCTGGAAGAAATAGAAAAGAGAAAACTCAACGATGTGGTAGTCGCTCAAACAGGAGAGAAGGGATTTGCCTCCAAGGAGCCATTGGTTGAGATAATTGAGGAGGATAGATCCACCGTTGTCTACGGAAATATGACCCCGGAGAAGGCAAGAAGGGTAATGGTGGAACACATCGTAAATGGAAATGTGGTAGGTGATTACGTTGTTGCCATAGCTAATCCAGAAAGGTAAGGAGGAATTTCTTGGTCCAGAACCTGGCAAATTCTAAGTTAAAGGAGAGGCGGGAGAAAATATTAAGGAGGTATCCTCCCAAAAGGGATAGTTTGCTTTATATTCTGCACGACTTGCAGGACCTTAACCCTCAAAACTACCTCACTTCTGAGGACGTAAAAGCGGTGTCTGAATATCTGGGAATTTCCGTAGGTGAGGTGGAAAGCGTCATCTCCTTTTATAGTATGTTCAGCAGAAAGCCACGGGGAAGATATGTGATCAGGTTTTGTAGCTCCCCTACCTGTCATCTCCTCGAAGGACCAAGAGTTCTCGAGGAGTTAAAAAAGCTCTTAGGAATAGAGGTTGGCCAGACCACCGGGGATGGTCTCTTCACCCTGGAGATGACAAGCTGTCTGGGTGCCTGTGGAGTTGCTCCAGCGATGATGATAAATGATGAAATCTATGGGAATTTGACTCCCTTCAAGGTAAAGGAGATTATTGAAAGCTACAGGAAAAAAGGGAAATGAGGCTTTATAGAAGTCATGTTCTCGTGGGAATGGATACCTTCACACTTTTAGCCGGAGCCAGGAAGGTGAAGGAACACCTTATCCGGCAAATAGAAAAAAGAGGACTCTCCGATGAGATTAAAGTCCTGGAGACAGGAAGCTTGGGCATTACCAATCGAGGGGTGGTGCTCTTGATATATCCAGAAGGGTGCTATTACGTAAATGTAAAACCGGAGGATGTCCCTGAGATTGTGGAAGAGCATCTTCTCAAAGGAAGGACGGTCCAGAGGTTGCTTTTTAAAGGGGAACTTGAAAGGAAGGCAGTCGCACTTCCGGAAAGCCCCTTAGATGTCAGAAGGCAGTCAAGAGTTGTTCTTCAGAATTGTGGGGTGATCGACCCCGAGAATATAGATGAGTACATTGGCCGTGGCGGTTATGAGGCTCTGGAGAGAGCACTTTTTCAGATGAAGCCTCAGGAGGTGATCGAACAGGTAAAGAGGTCCGGACTCGTAGGTAGGGGTGGAGCGGGCTTTCCCACAGGATTAAAGTGGGAAATATCAGCTAAGGTAGCCTCTGAGGAAAAATACATAATTTGCAACGCCGATGAGGGGGAACCAGGCACCTTCAAGGATAGGGTTATTATGGAAGGGGACCCACACAGGGTCATTGAGGGAATGCTTTTGGCTGGCTATGCCGTGGGAGCGAACAAAGGCTTTATCTACATCAGAGGAGAGTATGCTCTTTCCATCCAGAGGATGGAGAAGGCTATCAAACAGGCTTACGAGTATAATCTTTTGGGAAGTAACATCTTGGAGACCAATTTTTCCTTTGATCTCGAAATGAGAAAAGGAGCAGGGGCCTACGTCTGTGGAGAGGAGACGGCCTTGATCGAGTCCTTAGAGGGAAAAAGAGGAGAGCCCAGGAATAAGCCTCCTTATCCGGGAACCTGTGGTCTGTGGGGAAAACCCACAGTGGTCAACAATGTGGAGACCCTGGCGAATATTCCTTCGATTATCGTCAAGGGGGCGGATTGGTTCCGCTCCTTGGGAACCAAGGAAACTCCTGGAACTAAGCTTTACACCATACTTGGACACGTGGTAAATCAAGGGGTAATCGAGGTGGAGACGGGTATAACCTTAAGGAAGATCATCTTCGATTATGGAGGTGGGATGAAGAATGGCAGAGAATTCAAGGCAGCCCTTGTAGGCGGAGCAGCGGGATGCTTTTTGGGCAAGGACATGTTAGATGTGAAAATGGATTATACGACTCTTAAGTCCTATAAGGCGGTTCTCGGCTCCGGGGCTGTTTTGGTGATGGACACCTCAACCTGTATCGTGGACATGCTCAGGTGTATATTGGATTTTTTCAAACGCGAGTCCTGTGGAAAATGTGTTCCCTGCAGGATGGGGACGGACAGACTTTATAGACTAATTGTCGACATATCCAGTGGAAAGGGCACGAAAGATCACCCGAAGTTGATGCTGGAATTAGCCCAAATGATGAACAAGGCCTCTTTTTGTCCCTTAGGGCAATCGGTGCTCCTTCCTCTCTCAAGCGCCTTCAAGTACTTTGAGGACGAGGTAATGGAACATATCCTGGACAAAAGATGCCCCGCAGGAGTGTGTAAGATGGGTGAGAAGTGAGGAGAATGAGTTCAATGTGGGTTGGGCAGTTATAGGATGGTAAAGGGGTAAAAGAAGAAAATGGCCGAGATGGTCAGCCTAACCATCGATGGAAAACCGATTAAGACAAAAAAAGGCTCTACGATTTTAGAGGCAGCTCTGGATAATGGAATTGAAATTCCTCATCTGTGTTATCACAAGGGCTTAAGCGTTGCTGGAGCCTGTCGGCTTTGTCTGGTGAAGATCAAGGGTAGGCCCGGTATGGTGGCTTCATGCCTGACCGAGGTAGCTGAGGGAATGGAGGTCATAGCCTTTGATGAGGAGATAGATGAGACGCGCAGGTTAATTGTGGAGCTGATCTTGTCAGAGCATAAACATGACTGCTTGGTCTGCGAGAAAAATGGCCAATGCGAACTTCAGGATTTAGCCTATCGATTGGGCATTGACAGGGTGCGTTTTTCAGTTGAGAAGCCGAATGAGGAGCTTGACAACTCCAGCGAGGTGATTTTAAGAGATCCCAACAGGTGCATCCTTTGTGGAAGATGTGTCCGCAGCTGTGCCGAAATTGCCGTTCAGGACGTGCTGAAATTTGCTAATCGAGGTAGCGAGATGTTTATCATCGCCGGATTGAATCAACTGCTAGCTGAGACTGACTGTGTCTTTTGCGGAGCCTGTGTTCAAGCTTGCCCCACCGGTTCACTAACCGAGAAGTTGGCTCGCTTTCAGGGTAGAAGCTGGGAATTTCGAAAGGTGCGCACTACCTGCCCCTATTGTGGAGTTGGCTGTCAAATCGAGCTAAATATTAAAGATGACAGGATTGTAAAGGTCTACGGAGTTGAGGAAGGTCCAGAGAATAAAGGTCATCTTTGCGTTAAGGGACGATTTGGATTTGACTTCGTCCATCACGAGGATCGTCTCACTACTCCCCTGATCAAGCGCAACGGAGAATTTGAGGAGGCGAGCTGGGATGAGGCGCTGGATCTGGTGGCAACTAAGTTCAGCCAGTTAAAGCAGAAATACGGCAGCGACGCCTTAGCTGGACTTTCCTCAGCTAAATGCACCAATGAGGAGAATTACCTTTTTCAAAAATTTGTTCGAGTCTGTTTTGGAACAAATAACGTTGATCACTGTGCTCGCCTTTGCCATTCCTCTACGGTAGCCGGACTTTCCCGGGCTTTCGGAAGTGGGGCGATGACTAACTCCATCCGGGAGTTTGAGAAGGCGGATGTCATCCTGATCACCGGCTCCAATACCACGGAAAATCACCCAGTAATTGGAAGCTTGCTCAAACATGTAGCCAGATACAAAGGTGTAAAGCTCATTGTAGTGGACCCAAGGGAAATTGAACTGACAGGATACGCTACAATATGGCTAAGACAAAGAAGTGGAACGGATGTTGCCTGGATCAACGGCTTGATGAACGTGATCGTAAACGAAGCTCTTTACGATGAGGAGTTTATAAAAAGCCGCACCGAGAACTTCGAGGAGTTTAAAAAGGTCATCTTGAAGTATACCCCTGATAGGGTGGAGAAGATCACCGGCATTCCTAAGAGAAAACTGATCGAGGCAGCGAGAATGTATGCAAGGGCAAAGAAGGCCTCAATCGTCTTCGCTATGGGCATAACCCAGCACATCACCGGAACCGATAATGTCTTGTCCCTGGCTAATTTAGCTATGCTCTGTGGGAATGTCGGAAAAGAGGGAACAGGGGTTAATCCCTTGCGCGGACAAAACAACGTTCAGGGAGCCTGTGATTTGGGAGCTTTGCCCGACGTTTATCCTGGGTATCAGAAGGTGAGTGATCCGAAGATCAGGGAAAAATTCGAGAGAGCCTGGAGAGCAAAGCTTTCCCCGAAAGAGGGGCTAACCGTGGTGGAGATGATGAATGCGGCCAGCGAGGGCAGGATCAAGGTCTTTACGTAATGGGTGAGAATCCAATGCTCAGTGATCCCAACCTCAATCATGTAAGGCAGGGACTGGAGAAGCTTGAGTTTTTGGTGGTGCAGGACATCTTTCTCACTGAGACGGCTAAGTTTGCCGATGTGGTCCTGCCAGGGGTCTCCTTCGCTGAAAAGGATGGGACCTTTACCAACACCAGTCGAAGGATTCAACGCGTGCGCAAGGCTATTCCTGAGGTTGGAGATAGCAAAGCGGACTGGAGGATTATCTGTGAGATAAGCAGAAGGATGGGCTACCCGATGAACTACAGCTCACCCTCGGAGATAATGGATGAAATCGCCTCCTTAACCCCTATTTACGGAGGAGTTCACTACGGCCGATTGGATGGAGAGGGTCTGCAATGGCCCTGCCCTGACAGAAATCATCCGGGCACACCTTATCTATATAAGGACAGGTTTAACCGTCCGAATGGAAGGGGACATTTCACGCCGGTTGAGTATATTCCTCCAGCAGAGCTTCCGGATGAGGAATATCCTTTCCTGCTCACCACGGGCAGGATGCTTTATCATTTTCATACAGGCTCTATGTCGCGCAGATCAAAGCCCTTGAGCAAGATTGTTCCAGAAGGTTTTTTAGAGATGAACCCTGTGGATGCGCGAAGGTTGAAACTCAAGGATGAGGATTGGGTGAAGGTGAGCTCACGAAGGGGTAAGGTAAAGATAAGGGTGAAAATTACCGAGCGGGTGGAGGAGGGGGTGGTGTTTATGAGCTTTCATTTCGCCGAATCAGCGGCAAATATCTTGACCAACGATGCCCTGGATCCGGTGGCCAAGATTCCCGAGTATAAGGTCTCAGCGGTGAGGATAGAGAAGAGTGAAGGGTAAAGAGTGAAGAGTGAAGAGTAAAGGGTGAAGGGTG
>QMPZ01000115.1 GCA_003648815.1 Candidatus Aerophobota bacterium
ACGTCATAAGATGCTCTTTAACTTCTTTCATAATCTGTTGGGAATAGATGCTACTATAGCTAAAGAAGATGCCTGCAAGATCGAGCATTATTTGAATCCTAAAACCTTAGAGTATATCTTAAAGTTTCTTTAGAGCTCTCTTAGCTACTACATAAGGAGTCCGGGATTGATTGTAAATGGTAGCTTCCACTTCATATACTGATTTTATGTTCCCAGAAGTTATCACTTGCTCAGGTGCTCCCATACAAAATATTTCCCCATTTTTTAACATTACTAATTTATCTGAATACCTGGGAGCTAAATTGAGGTCATGCATGGCCATTATCGCCGAAATTCCCTTTTCTTTAACCAGCTTTTTTATTATCTCCAAAATCTCCAGTTGATGCCTTAAATCCAAATTAGCTGTAGGCTCATCTAAAAGCATAATCTCCGGTTCCTGAACTATGGCTCTTGCTATCAAAACTTTTTGTTTTTCACCCCCACTTAGCTCATTTAAATCCCTCAGAGCAAATTCTTTTAATTCTAAAAGATGCAATACCTCAGAAACTACTCTGAAATCCTTATCACTTGGGTTCCAATTTAGATAGGGTTTTCTTCCTATAAGAACTGCATCCAAAACAGTAGTAGGGAAACTGCTATGTTCACTTTGTGGAACATATCCTATCCGCTTAGCAAGTTCCTTCCTTTTTATTTTGCTTATTTGCTTCCCATTTATTAAAATGTGCCCTTTTTCAGGATTAAATATTCTCACGATGCATCTTAAAAGAGTAGTTTTTCCTGATCCATTAGGACCAAGGAGAGTTAGAATTTCCCCTTCTCCTACCTCTAAGTTGATATCCTTTAAAACTAATCTACTATTATACCTGAAATTCAATCCCTGAATCTTTAATTTCACCAGTACTCTTTCCTTCTTTTTATAATTAACCACACAAAAAGAGGCACTCCTAAAAACGAGGTCAAGATTCCTATAGGAAGAATTAAGGGAGAAAAGATAGTTCTGGCAGCAGTATCCGCTGCTAAGAGCAGGACTGCTCCCATTAGACAGGAAGTGGGTAACAAAAATCTGTGATCTCCTCCTATAATCATCCTTGATATATGGGGAGAGGCAAGACCTATAAAGCCTATAGTGCCCACAAAGCAAATTGTACCTGCAGTCAAAAGAGAAGATAGAACTAATCCAACCAGCCTTACTTTCTCTACATCTATTCCAAGACTTTTTGCGGTTTCATCGCCAAAAGTCAAGGCATTAAAGTCCCAGGCGTACCTCATAAGCAAAGGAAAAGTTCCAGAAACTATAAGAGCGACTACTCCCACCTTTAGCCAGGAGGCCTTAGATAAATCTCCCATGAGCCAAAAGACTACTGCTGTTACATTCTCTGTAGTCCCCGTATATTGGAGGAAGGATACCATAGCAGAGAAAAGGAACATCATAGCCACTCCAGCCAATATTAAAGTCTCTGGACTTGCTTTTTTTAACTTTGCCAGTCCCAGAACCAAAAAAGATGAAAGCAGAGCAAAAAGAAAAGCATTGGTCGCAATCCATAAATAGGATGTACCAAAAAAACCTATTCCTGAGATTATGGCAAGGGCTGCTCCAAATCCTGCTGCAGAGGCTATTCCTAAAGTATAAGGAGAGGCTAAAGGATTTTTTAGAACTCCTTGCATTACCGTTCCCGCTACAGCAAGTCCCATTCCTACTACAATACTCATAAAAATTCGAGGCAGTCTTAACTCCCAGATTATAGTAAAAGCAGATTCTTCTGGCCTGGAGTAAGCAGGAAAAATTTTACTGAATATCGCTGAGATTACCTCTTTTATTCCCAAGGAAGCCGCTCCCAAATTAGCTGCAATTATGGTTATAACTACTATTAGAAGTGAAAGGAAGATAATAAAGATCGTTTTTCTCTTTGTAAGCCCTAAGTATAACTGCTGTGCTTCAGCTTTTATTTTACTTTTGTTCATGTTTTTCTATTTCTCTGATTTTATAAAGGGATAAATATGTATTCCTTGATAATCCATATTTAGCCATTTTTCATAGAATTCTTTATGGATCCTTTCTGGATCTAAATCTTTAAAGCGCTCGGGATAAAAAATCTTTGCCATATAAATAGCACCTATCCAAGCTTTGCACCCAGCAGTAAGTTTATAATTCATTACATAAACTCTGTGATTCTTTGCTGCGGAGGTTTTGTCCATACCCGGGCGTTGCATGAATTCTTTCAATTGTTCTAATGCTTTGGTGGTACTCCTTATGTTATATCCTGTACTGTGGGGAGGCCAATCTGCAAGAATTACAACCTCTGGATCTTTTTTAATAACCCACTCCGGATCTACTTTCACTTCGATGCTTTCTTTTATCGCTTCAGGAGGAAAAAGTTTCTCAGCGATATTTTTTCCTCCTGCAAAATTTATTGACATTTCAGGTCTGGTAGTCCAACCTCCTTTAAAGTCAGGTTCGTTGTACACACGTATCTTCTCCTTTTCTTTTAAACCTTTTAAACCTTCTTCGACCAGGTTTAGTTTACTTTTCCTCCAGGCTAAAAATCTTTCAGCTTTTTCCTCTTTTCCGAGTATCTTTGCCAGGGTCTTGAATTGGGAAGTTCTCATTTGAGTAAATCTTAAGAAGAGCACCTTTATACCAAAAGGTTCCAGTTTTCTTTCATATTCTCTTACCAGCTCCCATCCAGGATTAGGGTGGAATGTAATCACAACTTGGGGATTAAGTTCTACTATTTTCTCATAATTGGGATAAAAAAAGGTACCTATAATTGGTTTAGAACTAAGTTTGGAATATCCACCTTCTTCAGGAATATGTTTTGATATTCCTACTATTTTATCCTGCGCTCCAAGAAGACGTATAGCCCAGGCGGCGTGATGCTGGAGTAGAATGATTCTTTCTACTGGATATGGCAAGGTAACCTTTCTTCCTCTATAATCTGTAATAGTAATTGTTTTAGCAAAAGCAGCTATTGACAAAGCTATACTTATCAAAAGAAAAACTAAAACTCTTATCCAAACTTTTCCCTTGATCTTCATTTTTTCCCTCCTTTAATTTACATCGGTAATGTCAAAATTTTTGTAGATCTCTATCTGGTGACAGGCGAGACGCCTGTCCTACTGACCTATTCTTTCGTTTTTCATGAAATTTTTGATACTACCTTTACATCAACATCCATACCCATTTTTTTAACGATTCTTGTGGTAAGTGGAAGCATATTATTAAACTCCATATTCCCTATAGTTTTAACAACTATCTCTGGTAAGTGATCTCTCCAGGACCATTTTCCCCCTCTATGCCAGTGAGGTCCCATATGTATTGCTCTGTTTGCTCCTGCCATAATCCATAAGGGCAAAAGCTGTGGATCATTCATTATTCCTCCGAAGGAGATATCCACCTTCCTATGCACCAGTCTTGCCACAGCACCTATTTTGGCAACTTCTATGGATAGTGCGGCTTTGTGTTTTTCTAAGGGGGTTCCTGAAATAGGTCTAAAACCAGTTATAGGGAAATGAGTTAAATTTTTAAACCCCTTAAGCCAGAATATGTAATCTACATAGTCCTCGGAGGTGCCTCCAATGCCTACCATCATTACACTTTTAAGACCCAATCCAACCTCATCTATCTCTTCTGCTAACCTTATTCGGGCCTCCCTGCTATCTCCTGGTTTAACTTCAGCAAAGACCTCAGGATTATACGTTTCCAACGAACTACACACCTCTTTTACTCCCAGCTTCTTTAACTGTATAAGATCATCCTTAGAAAGAGATGGTCCTACATTGATCCATATATCAAGGGTGGGTGCAACAACTCTAACTGCTTCTACAGTTTCAATTACTCTATCTCCAGCACCGCCCGGCATAGTCCCTCCCCCTAATTCAACTCGCTTAACCCCTGTCTCAGAGATAAGTTTAGCTCCAGTTTTTATCTCTTCTATGGTTAATGGTTCTGAAAATGTCTCTCTTCCTGAAGACCTACTACAGTACTTACAGGGAGGATTGGTATTACAAGGAGTTATAGTTCCTATAAACCCGTCAAATTTGAAAATAGGTTTTGCCTCTTCATCCCTTACCTTTGAGGCAACTTCAAAAAGCTCGTTTAATTTCTGAGTTGTATTTATCTCTTTCAAAAGTAATAGAGCTTCTTCTTTTGTTATTTCTCTATTTTTTGCCTCTTCTAATACATCTCTGTATTCCATCTCGTCCTCCTTTGTGTCACAATTTTTAATTTTGTAACACAATACTATACTAAGTAGAAATGTCAAGAGGTAAATTTCCAAATTTGGGTACAAGTTCTTATCATCTTTCCCCATAATTTCAGAATTTTCACCGAAATTGTTTCGTTGATTTTAGTGTGATTGCTGTATTTAATTTACATAATATGTGTCAAAAATCTTCCTATTTGTTCATCTTATGTTAGTAAATGTAAAACAAAATTTAGCTGTCAGTTAAATCATCATAAAATTTCGGTGCACTTTTAAAATTTAATTGACATTGCAGCCCCGTTAAGACTTGACTTCAGATGAGAAACTTGGTACCATAATTGCGGGACCCTCTGTTTGAATAGAAACATACTAAACTCATATAGGAGGGAGTGGTGAACAAAAAAGAACTTGTCAATGAGGTCGCAGGGAAAGTGGGAATAAGTAAGAAAGAGGTTGCTAATGTTATTGATGCTTTTACCGAAGCGGTAAGCGATGCTCTTTCAAAAGGAGAAAGAGTTATGCTTGTTGGCTTTGGAACTTTTGATGTTGTTCAGAAAAAAGCAAGAAAAGGAAGAAACCCACAAACGGGAAAAGAGATCCAGATACCAGCAAGGAAGACACCAAGGTTTAGACCTGGAAAAGAACTAAGAAGTGCTGTTAGTTAAGTAGAGCCCCGGAGTAAAGATCTGTGTCTGTACACCCCGAAAATTTGACGATTTTCAAGGAGTATCCCGCTCACTCCCCAGAAACATCCACTAAGTGGGTAGCTTAATATCAAAAAGAACAAAAAATAGATTAATATGCCTGAAAGAAAAAACGAGCAACGTGAGGCCCTCTGGAGAATTGCTCGGCTTTCTTCTCAGACCTTCAGTATGGAAAAAATCCTTGCAGAGATTGCAAAAGAGGCAGCAAAAGTTCTAAGTGGAGATGCCTCATCGATTCGACTTTTAAGGGGAAAGAATAATCTAGAAGTTGTAGCAGGATATAATCTAAGCGAGGGATATAAAAAGAGTATACCCTTAAAAATAGGAGAAGGACTTGTAGGAGAAGTCGCCCAGCAAAGAAAGCCTCTTTTTTCTAATGATATAGGAAAGAACTCGAGAATTCTTTATCCTGAGATAGGAAAAAAGGAAA
>QMPZ01000116.1 GCA_003648815.1 Candidatus Aerophobota bacterium
GAGTAAGAGGAGGCAATGAAGGAAAAGGATGGGATGAGCGCTGAGGAAAGATATTATATGGCTTCCCAGTGGCAACTTATGTGGCGAAAGTTTAGAAAACATAAGCTGGCTCTTCTGGGAGGTAGCATATTAGCCGTTTTTTACGTTTTAGCAATATTTTGTGATTTTTTTTCTCCCTATGACATATACAAGCGCTATCCAGATTACATTTATTGCCCCCCGCAAAGAGTGCATTTCTTCGACCGGCAAGGATTCCATCCCCGTCCTTTCGTCTACGGGATAAAGCAGGAGATGGATCCGGTAACCTGGGAGACAAGATTCACCGAGGATAAAGCTAAAAAATATCCCATCTGCTTTTTCGTCCGTGGCGATGAATATAAGCTATGGAATTTGTTCAAGGCAGATGTTCACCTTTTTGGAACAAAAGAGGGGACAGTATTTCTTTTTGGAACAGATGAGATGGGCAGAGACCTTTTTTCCCGCAATCTCCACGCCGCTCGCCTTTCCTTATCCATAGGGTTAGTGGGCGTAGCTCTTAGTTTCGTCATAGGGATCATATTGGGTGGAGTCTCTGGATACTATGGTGGCTCTGCGGACATGATTATCCAGAGGGTTATAGAATTTTTGATCTGCATACCAACCCTTCCTTTATGGATGGCCTTATCCGTGGCTCTGCCTAAGGATTGGTCGATAGTTAAGGTTTACTTTGGTATCACCGTTATCCTCTCCCTGGTAGGATGGGGTGGATTAGCTCGGGTGGTGAGGGGAAAGTTTTTGGAGCTAAGAGAGGAGGATTTCGCTATGGCGGCCAAGATCGCCGGGGCAACTGAGGGAAGGATAATAGCGAGGCATCTTGTTCCCTCCTTCTTAAGTTACCTCATAGTAAACATAACCTTATCCATACCCGGTATGATCCTGGGGGAGACTGCCTTAAGCTTTCTTGGCCTGGGCCTTCGTCCACCGGCGGTCAGCTGGGGAGTCTTATTACAGAAAGCCCAAAATATTCGCACCGTTGCCATGTATCCCTGGCTCCTGATCCCTGCCCTTTTCGTCATCATCACCGTCCTGGCCTTCAACTTCTTGGGGGATGGCCTTCGTGATGCGGCAGATCCTTATAAATGAATCTTTCTCACCTTCTCTTAGCTTACCTGAGCTTTATGCCAAAGGTAAGGCTTTAAGCTTTGCGGCGAGGATAAATGAAAGAATAAGGCCGGAAAGCATGGCCTGAAATTTCTCATGAGGATAACATAGATTTGGCTTTTCGAAGAATTGTTTTTTCTCATAGGAACAGAGGATGCAGTGTAGGGGACATATAACAAGCATCGAAGAAATAAATAAAAGGAGAAAGGAAAATGAGGGCATACGAGACGGAATTAACTTTTGGGGGTGAGAAAGGTCATGCGGTAGTGGTGGAGTTTGAAAAGCCCTGGAGGCTTGTTTCCTGGTCTAAGTACCAATACATAGTAAACTGGGACTTAGGAGAGGGGGTGTGGTTTACCCCGGAGTGGTTAGAGACACACAGTCCAGATGATGGCTTCTGCTATGAGCCGCTTATGGACAAGGAGCTAAGATACAGTAGAGTGCGTATTTTAGAAGCAGGCCCGGTCAGGGCAAAGATTCACTGGCATTATGCCTTGTGTAACCCCCGCTACGAGATATTCAATGGCAATAGCACCGCTGATGAGTACTACACAGTATATCCCGATGGGATTGCTGTAAGGAAGCTTGTTGGCTGGCCTGGCAACGAGAGCGAGTTTGGAGGAAATTCTCACTTCTGGGAGGTAATGGAGTTCATTTTGAAAACCGGAGGTATTCCCATAGAAGATGTCATAAACAAGAAGGAGTGTTTTAGTTTCCAAAGCGAGAAGGGCGAGAAGTTGTCTTTCCCCTGGCCGATTCCTAAACCATTTGCCTGGGGTCAGGAACCCCTTTGTAATTCCTACCCCCAGGTAAAGGATTGGAAATTTTACATAGGAAGGATATATCTTAAAGATAGGCCTGATCCTTTTTGCATGTTTGTGAAGGACAAGCGAATATTTCCATATAAGCCCTGCTCTTCTACTTCTTATGGTAGCTGTAACGGGGATCACCCTCCTTTAACGCTTTGGGACATAGGTAGAAGATCCACCTGGGAAGGAGGCACCAGTGCGAGCTTTTTAAGCTGTCAAGCCATCCGACATCCCGGGGAGAAACCTCCTCGACCTTGTGTCTGGCTTTTTTTAACTGGAGCAACTGAGCAGGACGATGCCTACCTTATCGATCTTGGTCAGTCCTGGTACAATCCAGCATATATAATAGGTCCGCCACCGGTGACTGCAGGCTACGGTGATGAACCCGTATATTATGAGGGATATTCTTTCTCAGAGCGGGCCTACCAGTTCATAAAGATGAAAGGAGAAAAGGTTAACTTCCTCATGATGCCCTCAATGGATGTGATCAATCCGGTAATTCGAGTAAGCGGGTGGAAGGCGCCATCCGTTTCTGTCTCCTTTGACGGCTATCCCCTGGACACAAAAGATTTTCAGGCTCAACTGAAAGGAGATGAGCTTCTTCTGTGGATCAACAAAAGGGTCTCAAAAAATACAAAAGTAGAGATCGTAGAAAAGGGGAGGTAAGGGATGCTTCGAATAAACTCGAGCAAGGCCGATTTCTATGTCTCCCCAGACGGGGACGATTCCAATCCGGGAACAGAGAAAAGGCCTTTTGCTACACTTAAGCGAGCACAGGAGGCAGTTCGCAAATTAAAAAAGAAGAAGAAAAAAGGAGCGATCATTGTTCTTGTCCGTGAGGGTACCTATTATCTAAAAGAACCTTTGGTGTTCGGACCTGAAGATTCCGGAACTAAAGAGCAGCCAATCATTTATGCGGCCTATCCTGGCGAGAAACCCACCATCAGCGGGGGAAAGAAGCTTGCCTGCGATTGGAAACCCTACCGTGATGGCATTATGATGTGCGAACTGCCCGAAGTAAAAGAGGGAAAGCTCAGTTTTACTCAGCTTTTTGTAAATGGAAAACGACAGATCCGTGCGCGCTATCCCAACTATGATCCCGGCGAGCCTGGTGTGAGTGGCTACATTTACGTAAAGGCAAAGGTGCCGGATAACCTTACCCCTGACAGTCCCGATCCTGATGAAGATATGACTTTCTCGGGTCAGGGGCCGAAAGGTGTATTTTACGATCCGGATACATTCACCAAGAAGAGATGGTCAAAACCAGAGGAAGCCGTTATGCACGTATTCCAGGCTGCCTACTGGGGGAATCTACAATATCAGATCAAGGATATAGACTGGAACCGCCACATTATCTGGTTTGGGCGTGGCGGTACACAGATGGGAGCAAAATGGGCTCATGATCCCTGCGTAATCAACCACAGATCCCGGTTTTTTATCGAAAATGTATTTGAAGAGCTGGACTCTCCTGGAGAATGGTATCTTGACAGAACCGAAGGCAGACTCTATTACATGCCGGCCGAGGGGATAGATTTAGCTAAGGCAAAGGTGGAGGTACCCCTTCTTAAACAAGTTATCGAGTTTAGGGGATCGCAGGACAGGCCTGTTCAGTACATTACCTTTTCGGGGTTTCGGATTACCCATACTGCCTCTACGTTCTTCGAGCTTTACGAGGTTCCATCCTTAGGCGATTGGGCGATTCACAGAGGTGGGTCGGTCTTCTTTGAGGGTGCCCGGAATTGCAGGGTTGAAGGCTGTTTTTTCGATGCAGTTGGTGGAAATGCTGTATTTATCAACAATTACAATCGCAACATTCAAGTGGTCGACAGCCTCTTCGTCGAGACAGGTGACAGCGCCATTTGCCTGGTAGGGTCTTATCATCTGACGGTTGGCAGCCAGAAAATGTTCCCCTATGAGTGTGTTGTATCCAATAACTTGATCCATGACTGTGGAGTCTTTGGCAAGCAGATCGCGGGCGTGTTCATTTCTGTTGCCAAGCGCATCACCGTCAGTCACAACCACATTTACAATATGCCCAGGGCAGGAATCTGCATCAATGACGGCACCTGGGGAGGACATGTTATAGAATACAATAAAATTCATGATACATGCCGCGAAACTTCGGATCATGGACCATTCAACGCCTGGGGAAGGGACAGTTACTGGTGCCTTTTGCACTCACACGGGCAGCCTTCAAAGTATCCTTCCGTTTGCCATGAGGCAGGAGATGTATTTAAAGATGCGATGGAAACGGTAATTGTAAGGTATAACTACTTCCGTGAAAATAGCGGATGGGGATTGGACCTTGACGATGGAGCATCAAATTATCATATTTATAATAACTTGTGTGTTGGCGTCAGCATGAAGCTTCGAGAAGGTGCATATCGTCTAATCGAAAACAATATCTGGGTCAACGGAGCTAACTCTCCCTGCTTCCACGTGGGCAATGTAAATAATCATGACAGGTACGTGCGGAATATCACCGTGATGAGCACCACTTTCAGTAAGCCTGAGAATGATCTTAATTTCGAGATGGGTGCTGGTTATGGCGAAGTTTATACGTTGATCTATCCACCTGATAAGGGTCCGTGGCTGGAAGAGATTGATTATAATGTCTTTTTTAGCGATGTGGGAGAGTTTTATGCTCGTGTTCTGACAAGGGATGGGAAAAAGAAAAAGTATACCCTAAAAGAGTGGCAAGACCTTGGATTTGACAGACACTCTGTATTTGCCGATCCGATGTTTGTAGATCCGAAGAGCGGTGATTACCGAGTAAAGCCCGAATCTCCGGCATTAAAGCTTGGTTTTAAGAACTTTGATATGGACAGATTCGGCCTGCTGCCTGATTTTCCCAAAAAATGGCTTAATGAGCAACAAAAAATTTCATAAGAGGAGGATGTTTATGGTCTACAAGCCATCCTGGAATTCACTCAGGACCCATATTACCCCTAAATGGTTTCAGGATGCTAAGTTCGGGATATATACCCATTGGGGGGTATATTCGGTTCCGGCATGCGGTCCGAACGGTACCTGGTACCCCTATAACATGTACCGCGAGGGAACGCCGCAGTATGAATACCACCTCAAAACCTACGGGCATCCTTCAAAGTTTGGCTACAAGGACTTTATCCCCATGTTCAAGGCAGAAAAGTTTAATCCTGACGAGTGGGCTGAGCTGGTCAAGGAAGATGGCGCCCAGTTTGCCGGCCCGGTGGGGGAGCGTCACGATGGAGTTAGCA
>QMPZ01000117.1 GCA_003648815.1 Candidatus Aerophobota bacterium
ATGAAGTGGTCCGATGGGGTGCCTTTCACTGCCGATGACATCATCTTCTGGTACAAGGATATCATCTTAAACGATGAGCTTACCCCCGCCAAGCCCTCCTGGATGATTGTGGGCGGAAAGCTAGGGGAGGTAGAAAAGATAGATGATTACACAGTTCGTCTTCATTTCGTTCAACCATATGGAGTGCTTCTGGACAGTTTAGCTATCTACGGAGGTCAGGGAGGTTTCTTTGCTCCCAGGCATTACCTGAAGCAATTTCATCCAAATTATACCTCTGAGGAAAGGCTGGAGAAGATGGTCAAAGAAGAAGGATTCAATTACTGGTATCAGCTCTTTATGGCGAAAAACGACTGGATACAAAATCCTGATCTTCCCACCCTTCGAGCCTGGAAGCCGATTAACGAACCTACCGCTACTCACTGGATAATGGAAAGGAATCCTTATTACTGGAAGGTGGATACTGCAGGAAACCAGCTCCCGTACTTAGATCGGGTCACTCATGTTTTAGCGGAAGATCCAGAGGTGATTAATCTCAAGGCCATGGCTGGAGAACTGGACTTTCAGCTTCGACACCTGATGCTTAATAACTATCCTATGTTTATGGAGGCAAGCGAAAAGGGAAATTATCGGGTTGTAACCTGGGAGTCGGGCTTTGGATCAGATGTTGCCTTCAGTCCTAATCTGACCTATAAGGGGGATCCGGTATTACGCGATATCATCCGAGACCGTAGGTTCCGCATTGCCCTGTCCTTAGCCATTAACCGAGAGGAGATTAACGAACTTTGTTATCTTGGTTTAGGTGAGATTCGGGCGGCAACGGTCCCTCCTCAAAATCCTGCTTACAGGGAGGAATTTGGCAAAAAGTATATTGAGTATAATCCTGAAAGGGCAAACGCCCTCTTAGATGAGATGGGCCTGAGGTGGGATAAAGATCATAAATATCGTCTGAGGCCTGACGGAAAAACTTTATCCTTGACCATAGAGGTAGTGGCGGGAATCTTCGGTCCCTGGGTGGATGCCTCAGAGCTGGTAAAGGAATACTGGGAGGAGATTGGAATTAAGACGGCTGTTAAGACGGAAGAGAGGGCACTCTGGTATCAGCGCCTTTACGCCGGTGAAATCCAGGTAGCTGTCTGGTCTTTTGGACAGGTGCTTTTCCCCATAATCAGAGGTCTTCGACTTATTCCCTTTGCCAGGGAATGCCCATTCGCTCCTTTAATTGGTGAATGGTATGTGTCAAGAGGAAAAAGCGGTGTGGAGCCTTGGGGAGATTTAAAGAAAGTCCTTGATCTGTGGGAAAAAGCGAAACTGACCGTTGACAGGGAAAAGAGAATCCAGCTAACTCAGGAAATTCTTCGCATCAACGCGGAAAATGTCTGGAATATTGGTATTCTCAGAGCTCCGGCTACTATGTGTATGGGGGTGCTAAAGAACAACTTCCGAAATGTTCCTGAGGTAGCTCTTAGCGATACCAATCTGAACAGTCCGGGGAATGCTAATCCGCCGCAGTTCTTCTTTAAACAAAAGTAACCTTCGGAAATTCAGCAGGGTAATTCTTTTATGGCCGGTGAGTTCCGGGATCTGTAGCATAGTTGGGCTTGCCAGAGGGATTCAAGGTTGAGGGTTCTCCTCTGGCAAGCCAGAAGATGAGGCAAGATGGAAAAAGGAGATAGGTTTGAGCAATAAGGAGAAAGAAATGAAAATTAGGCCAAAAAGGACGGTGCTTATTGGTCTGGATGGAGTAAGCTCAGAATTTGCCCTTAGAATGGTAAAAGAGGGTAAGCTACCCAATCTTAAGCGGTTAATAGATGAAGGAACCTTAGCTCCTTATTGTCTGTCATCCCTGCCTACCTCAACTCCAGAGAACTGGACCACCATTGCTACCGGAGCCTGGAATGGTACTCATCAGGTGATGAGCTTTCAGGTGTTTCAACCGGAAAATCTTAAAGGAAGATGGGTGGCGGGCTATACCTCCAAGGAGTCTCAGGCAGAGTTTATCTGGGATGCTGCTGAGAGAGCAGGGAAAAAGTGCATTCTCATAAAATATCCTGCCTCCTGGCCTCCTACTATAAAGAGGGGCATTCAGGTATGTGGGTGTCATGTGAGGCCTTGCGTTCATCAGCTGGATAATTCCCATCTGTTTTCCACAGAAAGTTACCCTAAGTCAATTCCTGTTACCCTTAAACCTGCCGAGGGGTGGAAGAACGTTCCCTCATCTCATCTTGTTCCTCTTTCCGGGTGCCTTACCTTCCCAAAAGGCGAGAAGGTAACCTCCCCTGAGAAGGCAACTCTTTCCACCCCCCTGTGTTTGTCGACAGAGGAGAAGAAATTTTACCTTCTAATTTATGCTGCCTCCGGGCAGGGATATGATAGGGTGATAATATCGCGCTCAAGGGATGCAGCAAGAAAAGTGGCTGAGCTTCGTCCAGGAGAGTGGAGCAACTGGTTAAAGGAGGATTTTTTGACCGAGGATGGAAAAAAGAGGGGAACCTTCCGGTTTAAGTTAGAAGAGCTTTCTCCAGATGCCAAGAAGTTGAAGATATACTCTACGCAGGTTATGAACTCAGAGGAATTTACCTTCCCTTCCTCCTTGAGTCAGGAGTTGACGGAAAAGGTAGGTCCTTTCATCACCGATATGGGATGGGAAGGGTTAGGCCATGCAGGACGTAGCTATGACTGGATAAGCGAGAAGACCTTCCTGGAACTTTCCGATTATCAAAACAATTGGCTTGCTGAATGCGCCATTTACCTTACCAAGAACAAAGAATGGGACCTTTGCTTCCTGCAGTCACATTGCGTCGATTGTGCTAATCATTATTGCATAGATAGAGCTGATCCCCTGGTGAACGAGAACGAGAAGGAGGCAAAATATTACCTCGAGTTTCTGGAAAGTCTTCATCAAAGCCAGGATAAAATGATTGGAAAGATTATGGAAAACATGGACGAGAATACGTTGATAATCGTAATTTCTGACCATGGTGGAATCGCCAGTGTAAGCGATGTCTCGATCGATCTTTTGGAACTTTTGGAAAAAGAGGGTCTGTTGACCACTGTGGAAGATCCGACGACGCACTCGAAGAGATTAGATCTTTCCAGATCGAAAGTTTATCCTACCGGAACAGTCTTCATCAATGTCAATCTTAAAGGTCGAGACAGATACGGAATTGTGGAAAAAGAGGATTATGAAAGCATAAGGGAAAAAGTAATCCAGGTTCTTCAACGCTACATCGAGCCTAAGACAGGTGAGAATCCTTTTAGCCTGGTGCTGAGAAGGGAAGATGCCCGTATGTTAGGACTTTACGGAGAGAAGATAGGGGACGTTCTCTTTGCCTTCAAGGCCAAGTTTGGTGGGGTTCATGGAACTCAGCTTTCTACTGCTAAATGGGGGATAGGTTCTATGGGAAGCCTACTCGTCATGAGTGGTCCGGGAATAAGAAGGGGATATGAGCTCAAACGAAACGTCTGGTTGGTGGATATCGTGCCGACCATATGTTATCTTCTGGACATACCCGTTCCCAAGGATACGGAGGGCAGTATAATATACCAAGCATTGGAGGAGGTATAGCTCAATGAAAAAGGCTAAAAAGCTCATTCTCATAGGCATTGATTCGTTGATGTTAAAGAGGATAGACAAGTTCAGAGCAGAGGGGTTGCTTCCCGCAATAGGCAAGCTCATGGATGAAGGTATTACCAGCTTAGCCTATCCAGAGCTTCCTACTTATACTCCCACAAACTGGACTACCATAGCCACGGGTGCGACTCCTGCCACGCATGGAATATGGGGTTGGGTGTTTGACTCCAGACAATGTAAAGCCGAACAGATATGGACGGCTGCTGAAAGAGGCGGGAAAAAATCAATAATCTTGAGATATCCAGGAGGATGGCCTCCCACGATAAAGGATGGAGTAGTGATGGAGACAGGGGTTCCGAATACAAGTCCCTGGGTGATGAGCTACTGCAAAGCTTACTCTACAAGGCCTTTGAGGAGGGTTTACGGTGGAATGCATGGACAGAGGCTCACCCCCGTAAAGCTGGAAAGACCCAGGCCTGCTTCCGGCTGGAAATCCCTTCCCGAGAGCAACAGACCTCCTCTTGAAAGTTCAATGCTCATAGAGCCAATAAAGCCTGGAAAGCCCCTCGAACTTTACGTTCTTATTCTGGCCTCATCCTCATCAGGGTATGATACTGTCCTCATAACGAACGAGCGCTCTGCAAAATCCCAATTAGCTCAGCTGAGGTTGGGAGAATGGAGTAACTTCATTAAGGTGAGACTTGCTCTGGATGAAGGTGAGGAGGAAGGATTCTTCAGAGTTAAATTGCTCGAGCTTTCCCCCGATGCTGATATTTTAACCTTGTATCGCTCTCAGGTGCATTCAAGCAGAGGCTTCATCTATCCTGAGGAAGTTAACAAGGAGCTAATAGATCTTCTTGGACCATATCTGGACAACCCAAGCAGGCTTCCTCTGGCCCTTGGCTGGCATGACCAGTACTTTGATGACCTTGATTATCACGTGAACTGGCTTTGTGATGCAGCGGAACATCTTATGAGCCGATATCATTGGGATTTATTCTTCATTCAATGTCATTGTCCTGACTACATCGAGCATGAGTGTATGGGGGGAATAGACCCTACCTCGGGAAGATATAAGGAAAGCGAGGCCAAAAGATGGTGGGACATATATAGAAGGGCTTACAGCAAGATGGATTATATGGTGGGGCGGCTATGCGCTCAAGCAGATGAGGATACTCTTGTGGCCTTAGTGTCAGACCACGGGCATGTGATGCAGAACAAGCAGGTTCTCGTGCTCAATGCCCTTGTGAACGAGGGGCTGGTTGTAGTGGATGAGTCAGGAAACCTCGTTAAATCCAAATCTAAGGTCATTCCAGTACATCCGATCTTTTTAGCCCTCAACGATGAAATTGTCAAACCCTCTGATCGCAGGTTCCTCATAAACAAGACCATAGATGTCCTTTATTCCATAAAAGACGAACTTTCAGGGGTAAGACCGATTTCCCTTGCTTTAAAGAGGGAGGAAGCCGGGATAATCGGACTGAACAGCGATAAGATTCCTGGCGAGGTGATATTTGAGGTTGAAGGAGGGTATGGGGTAAACTTTCATTTTTATCCGGACAAGGGCTCCGAGTTGATAGTCGAGCCAGACCCACAGTTTGGGGTCTGGGGAGGAG
>QMPZ01000118.1 GCA_003648815.1 Candidatus Aerophobota bacterium
CTGATGAGGATGAGATTAAAAAGAGAATAGTCAATAGGAGATTAGCCAGGATAGACGAAATTCCCCCAGAGAAGTTTCTACCGTATAAAGGGGATGAGAGAGGTGTGCCACCATTTCCAGTCTTGGGGGCTGGTTACAGAGTGATTAGATCCTTAAACCCGCATGATGAGAGGGGGTATATTGCTTGGAGTCCAGACGTGTTTGAAAGAATGTACAAAAGGATAATCGGGAAGATAAGGAACAACATAGACGACATAGCAAAATACAGGGAATTCTACTTAGATGATGCAGATATAGCCGTAGTGGCTTATGGAAGTACTGCGAGAATCGCGTTAGGAGCTGTGAAGAAACTTAGAGAGGAAGGAATTAAGGTAGGTTTACTTAAGTTAGATACAGTATTCCCAGTACCTGAAAAAGAACTAAAGAAGGTTGCTGAAGGAGTCAAAGGTATTTTGGTTCCTGAACTTAACATCGGGAAGTACGTTCTTGAGGTAGAAAGAGTTGCTGGATGCATAACAAAAGTTAAATCATTACCTAAGAATAGAGGAGAACAATTTACCTTAAAAGAAATTGCTTCCGGAATAAAGAATTTGTACCGGGAGGTGGTGATTTAGCATGAGCACCGTAAAACATCCAAGGTCAAAATACCTCCGAGAAGATTTAATGCCACATACCTTCTGCCCTGGCTGTGGAATTGGGCAACTTATGAATTACTTAACTAAGGCCTTAGACGATCTTTCATCGGAAGGAAAGATTGATCTAGACAAGGTCGTGATAGTGGCTGGGGTTGGATGTGCAGCAAGGCTTCCAATCTTCATGAATTTCGAATGCATCCACGGCATACATGGACGTGAATTAGCATTCGCGACCGGGATAAAACTAGCCAATCCTAATCTCCACGTAATAGCTGTCCTAGGAGATGGAGCTGCCGCTAACATAGGTGCTAATCACTTCATACAGGCGTGTAGGAGGAACGTAGGAATAACTACAATAGTGGTAAATAACAGAGTTTTTGCAATGACTGGAGGAGAGGTATCGGCGACTACACCTAAGGGTGTCACTACATCTACTTCTCCCTATGGAAACATTGAGAGACCATTTGATCTTTGCAAGCTTGCCGAAGCTGCTGGGGCAACTTTCATAGCAAGATGGACTACAGCACATCCATTCCAATTAATAAACACATTAAAAAAGGCCATAACTCATAAAGGATTCTCTGTCGTTGAAGTCGTTTCCCAATGTGTAACATTTTATGGAAGGAGGGTGTATGGGGTGGATGATCCTGCAGTAATATGGAAGAAGCTTAAGGAAGAAAGTGTCCCCATAGAACAAGCAAGAAAAATGAGTCCAGAGGATCTTAGGAACAAGATAATTGTAGGTGAGTTTAAGATCGAGTTAAAACCTACGTTTGAGGAGGAATATTATAATATGGTGAAAAGGATAAGAGAAGGAAGGTGAGGGGAAATGCCGGAGTGGAGCATTAGGCTTTTAGGCATAGGTGGTCAAGGCATCGGCTTATCATCGGTTATACTAGCTCACGCTGCAGTGCTAGACGGTCTTAATGCTGTACAAACACAAAGATATGGAGCGGAAGTAAGAGGGGGTGAAGTCTACGCGGACGTCAAAATCTCAGATGGAGAAATCTATTCCCCCTCCATAGATGAGGCAGACTACATGATAGGATTCGCATACAGTACACTATCAAAATACATAAATACGATTAAGGATGGCGGTATCCTCTTCATAGACCCAGATCTCGTCCGACAGCTTCCACCTACAACGAAGCGTATCAAAACCGTTTACAGGATTCCGGCAACACGCATTGCTGCTGAACTAGGTAATGTTAGGGTAGCTAATGTTGTTATGCTGGGAGCTATGAGAGAGATTACAAACATTGTTACGGAAGAAAGCCTACTCAAGTCCATGGAATTGCATATACGGAAGAAATATATTGAAATTAATAAGAAAGCATATATTGCCGGCAAAAATTTTGTTCTAAGTGGCAGAAAGGAATAATCGGAACCGAGGGTGTTAAAAATGAGGCTCTTCGAATTTCAAGCAAAGGAAATATTCAGGAAATACAACATACCAACAAGTACCTTTAATTATCTAATTAAAACCCCCGAAGAAGTCAATACAATCTTGGATAAACTGCCGCTTCCTTGCGTTCTTAAAGCTCAGGTTCTTAGCGGTAGAAGAGGAAAGGCGGGAGGCATCAAAATAGTCAAAACTAAAGAGGAAATCCCTAGACTGGTGGAGCAGCTTTTTAATCTAGTGATTGGTGGAGAGAGAACTCACGCTATTTTAGTGGAGGATTATATCGATATTGAGAGAGAGCTTTATGTTAGCATAGCCATAGATACTACAACTAACAATATTACAATACTTGCTTCACCCCTCGGAGGTATAGAGGTTGAAGAACTTGTTCTTAAGTATCCTGAAAAACTCTTTAAAATAGATGTAGATCCATTTATTGGAATAAAGCCTTATCAAGCAAGATCTCTTGCAAAAAAGCTTGGGCTATCAGGAAGGTTAATCAATGTATTCGCACGTATCCTGGACTCTATGTATAGAATACTCATAGACTACGATGCTGAGCTAGTAGAAATAAATCCTTTAGCAGTAACGAAAACAGGAGAATTAATAGCTATAGACGCCAAGATAGTATTGAATGAACCAGCTAAGTATAGGCATCAAGAAGCTTTTAAACGGTTAGAGGAAGAGCAAGAAGCTATTGGTATCACTAAAAACCCAACAGAAGCAAAACTGAAGGAGCTTGGGAGTACAGCATATATTGAATTCGAAAAAGAGGGTATTGCACTTGTATCTGATGGAGCAGGTATTGGAATGTATGCGTATGACTTAATTAATGAGTTAGGAGGTACAGTTGCTATTTATTGTGAGCTCGGCTTAGCTAATACTGCCGAGAGAGTGTATCAAGCATTAAAAATAATTTCAAGCAATCAAAAAACAAAAGCAATTCTAATAAACTGGTTCGGTGGGGCTAATATAATGGACGAAATGTGTAAAGGCTTAATACAGTTTCGAAGAGAAAACACTAATATCCCGATCGTAGTAAGAATAGCTGGAACTAATTCGGATAAAGCGCATGAGATGTTAAAAGGCACAAATATTTTTGTCACGGAGGATATTAATGAAGCTGTGAATAAGATAATATCTCTCGGGGGGTAAGCTTATGGTAATTGAAATAAATAATGTTAGATTAGACAGAAATACTAGAGTAGTAGTTCAGGGAATAACGGGTAGGATGGGTTCGTTTCAGACTAAGTTAATGATTGATTACGGTACTAATGTAGTTGCAGGTGTAACTCCTGGTAAGGGAGGGATGAAAATCCATGGAGTTCCAGTGTATGATACAATCTTTGAAGCTAAAGAGGAAAAAGGTCCTTTTGATGTAGCAATAGCATTCGTACCGCCCGGCAGCATCTTAGATAGCTGTATTGAAGCTGTTGATGCTGGCGTTAAACTTATTGTGGTCACAACAGCAGATGTTCCTTATCTTGATGCAATAAAGGTAATACACTACGCTAACAAGAAAGGAGCAAAAATAGTAGGACCCGAAGCAGCAGGGATTCTCGTGCCCCACGAGTGCAAACTGGGGGTTCATCCCGTACAACCCGACAAATACTTTACTAAGGGACCAGTCGGTATCGTGTCCAGAAGCGGTTCTCTCTCCTATGACACTTCCAGAATCCTCTCTGAAGCAGGAATAGGTCAATCCGCCATAGTTTGTATAGGGGGTGGGCCAATATGGGGAACTACAATGATAGACGTGATTGAATCACTGGAACGAGACAAAGATACAGAGGTAATTTTAATGCTTGGCGAGATAGGGGGCACCATTGAGGAGGAAACAGCTGAATATATTAAACGTAATGTATCAAAGCCTGTTACAGCTTTAATAGTCGGTCGTTACGCCCCGCCAGGAAAAAGCATGGGTCACGCATCAGCAATCATAATGAGAGGGAGGGGGACATGGCATGCTAAGGTACAGTCATTGAGGAATGCTGGCGTACATGTTGCTAAAACCTTTAAAGATCTTTTAGAAATTATTCAAAAACACCTAAAAAGATAAGGAGGTGATTAAATGAAGTATCCTGTTATTAATGAAGAATGGTGTAAGGGATGCGGCATATGTGTTGCGGTATGCCCAAAGCAAGTACTTAGAGTATCCCCAACTAAAATTAATAAGAGAGGTCTAAACGTTGCGGAGGCGCAAGCTCCTGAAAAATGTATAGGTTGTAGATTATGCGAGACGGTATGTCCTGATTTCGCAATAACAATCGTTGAAGGATGAGAAGGAGGGGTTTGGTAAATGACATCCTACGAGACGCTAGGTAAATGGCTAGATACGCTTGTAAATATTGATATAATCGGTAGAGGTATAATAGATAAACTATATACCGCAGCATACGAGAGGACTGGCGAACCCCTGATATATAAGGCGGCAAGAGAAATTAAGGAAGCTGTTGATAAGAACGATGTAGTTTTGATAATGACGGGTTTCAGGACACCTCCTTTATTCATTACAGAAACAGATGGGCCTTTAGGGGCAGCATCGCTCGCAAGAGCTATTGACATATGTTTAGGCGGTAGACCTGTAATTATAACTGAGCCTGAAGATACCTCACTAAGAATATTAGAAGCTGTAGTTAGGGGGGTTGGACTAAGTGTCGTACCTATTAAAGAGATCAGTAAGGAATCATACAGGCATTGTGCTTCAGTTATAGGATTTACGTTAGATGAGGAGAAAGCAAGTGAAGAGGCAAAAAAACTTCTAGATGAACTAAACCCTAGTGCTGTAATAGCTATTGAAAAAGCAGGTCGTAATTCTAAGAATGTGTACCACAACCAGAGCGGACTAGATGTCAGTAAGTATCACGCTAAGGTTGAACACATAATTATTGAAGCACAAAAAAGAGGTATCCTAACCGTAGGCATCGGGGATGGAGGCAACGAAGTAGGTATGGGGGTAATAGAGGATGTCGTAAGAAGGTATGTCCCATATGGTCGTGAGTGTCAATGCCCTTGTAAAGGAGGGATAGCAGCAGCCTCTA
>QMPZ01000119.1 GCA_003648815.1 Candidatus Aerophobota bacterium
CTTCCACACTCGAACTCATTCCAGGGATTTCTCCTTTCTCCATCGTATCTTTCCCGAATTGCCTTCACGATAGTGAGTCCCTCATCTATTAGTCCCTCATATATCATATGACAGGCAACCTGATACTCAAAGCCATTCATACACTCACTAAAATAAGGCACGGGAACCTTGGGCATGCCTCCCTTGGGCCATGTACAGATCACAATGCCCTTTTCATCGTTTAGCGCATAGACCCTGCAGGGATTTGGGTAGTCTCCGAAGTTTTCTTTAAAGTTGTACTTGAAAAGCGAGCTCAGTGCCTTTCTTACCTTTTCCGGATCAAAGATATAGCCAAGTCCAACGATGTGGGCGTACCACTGCCCTATCACCTGGTCTATGTGGCAGCCTTCCCCAATTTGGTATTTGATCTCGCCCAGCTCCGGATCCACGGGAAAACGGCTGTCCTTAAGATCTATTTTTTGGTGAAAATATTCTCCGTTAAACAGGTTCTCGTTGACCCATCTGCGTCCTTTCTCGTAGAGCTCAAGATACTTTTCCCCATCCTCATCACCTAAGGCCTTTGCCATCTCCGATGCCGCCAGAAGTGCTAAAAGGTAGTATCCGGTTATATATGAGTTGGGACCATATATTTCCACATCAAGGGTGTGATGTTGAATTCCCTCCATAACTCCGTCGCGGTCCCTGTCCCACCAGTCCTCATTGGTTGGCTCCCAGGCATATTCCAAGGCTTTCTTTACCTTTGGCCAAAGCTTCCTCAACCATTCGGTATCCCCGGATATCTTCCACTCCCTGTAGGTCTTAATGATTCCTCCCATCTGTCCGTCAGCAGCAGCCCTGAATTTCCATTTTTCTCGGGTAGGCGGGAGCATCATCCTGAAGGCCATCTTTCCGTTTTCAAACTGGTTATACTTATAATCAATTTCCCTCATTGACCTTTCCAGGGAGGGGAAAAGAAACGCGGTTGCCTGAACGTAATTCCACACGTGGGTGCAGGAGCCCTCGCAACATCCTGAGGTGGGATGGCAGCCCTCGAATCCGTAGAGCGTGCCATCGGTCAGGCGGATGCAGGTGGGCGACTTAAGTATGGAGATATTGCTGGATATGGCATCTATCACCTGGTCAGGAAATGTGGTGCAAAAGAGGGTCTCTTTGAACTTCAAGGTTTCTCGATAAAGGCGTTCAAAGTTTTTCCACACGTATTTGGCGGAGGCGGTGGAATCCTTGAAGATGGTGGCATAGTAGTTTTTCCACTGAGGTTTTTTGCCATCTAAGGGATTCCAGTAGTTGACGAAGTTGGGAAAGCTCCAGGTTATGAGGAACCTGAACTGTCCCGTCTGATCAGGCTTCAAGCTCATGTGGCTGCAAAGGAGTCCGACGTCTCTTTGATAAAGGGAGGAACTTCCTCCAGGAAGGTTTCTCGGTTTCTCATATAATCTTTCCTTAAAACGACCGGGCCTGGTGAAATCCTTCCAGAATATGGTAAGGTTATCGAAAAAGCTTCCCCTATACCAGTAGCTCTGCCAGCTTACATCCTCTGCATCGGTGCTCAGGGTAAGGTCTCCGTATTCGGGATCATCCTCCTGATAGAGGCTCGAGTAAAGTTTTATCCCCTTGTAAGTCCCAGCATCAAAGTATTTGTTGACTGCTCCTTTATCAAATGGGTTGGTCAGGTTTGCCACCAGGCTGACCTGAAGCTCCTCATCGCAGCTGTTTTTTACCTCAAAGATGAAGATGGCTACGGGAATGGAGGAGTCCTTGTCGTTTAGAGGAATGAAGGGATTGAAGGCCTTGAGCTTAACCTTCAATGGGACTTTCTCGTCGATAAATTGTATCTCTGCGATGGGAAACTCGCCCTTAAATTCGGCCTTCTCAAAATGGGGAAGGGCGGCCATATAGCCCCTGTTTACTCCAAATCCATAGGTCCAGTTGCTACAACCTTCGCCGGTGTAGGGGGGATTTAACTCTCCGTTTAATATTTTAGCTAATATGACTTTCCCCTTTTCCTCAGCCTTAATGGCGAAAAAGGAAAAGCCATTGATGCTGCCCTTATTTGGCCTGTTGAAGATTTCCCAGTCGATGAGCCTTCCGTTTCCGGCCAGGCCTATGCATCCGGTTCCAATTCCACCTAAGGGAAAGGAGATTTCATTGAGCCTTCGTCCCCGGTAGACGAAGTCCTTTTTCATCCTGTACAGTTCGTCCTTTGCGTAAGGCATAACTTTCTCCCCCAGCTTTTTAGATCAAGATCCTGCGTTCAGCTCTTTTTATACCTTCCGTATCTTTTCGCTGCCTCGTACATGGTCATGATATTTTCTGGTGGGGTTCCAGCCTGAATGTCATGTACCTGGGAGAATACAAAGCCACCTCCTGGAGCAAGATCTTCTATTCTTCTTTTCACCTCCTGGGCAACCTCATCTGGCTTGCCGAAGGGAAGAATCCTTTGAGTGTCACAACCTCCACCCCAGAAGGTAATGTCCTTTCCAAACTCCCTCTTCAGCCTTCCAGTATCCATATCCTTAGCGCTGACCTGAACGGGATTTATTATATCAACCCCCATCTCGATGAAATCGGGTATGAACTCATAAACCGAACCACAGGTATGTAAAAATAAATATGCACTGGTGTGTTCCTTGATGTACTGATAAAGACGCCTGTGTCTCGGCTTTACTATTTTCCTATAGAGCTTTGGGGAAAGCTGCGGTCCTTTCTGTGTTCCCAGATCATCGCCCGTCATGATGACCTGGACATATCCTTCCACTTTTGGCAGGATCTTTTTCAGTCGTTTGATGGCTATCTCTAAGAGCCTATCCAGGAGTGCTTCGGCAAGCTTTTGATTTGCTGCCAGGTCCATCATAAAGTTATCCCAACCCCTCAGATCCTGTGCCCACTCATAAATTCCTCCCGTGTTGAGCATCAGGGCGTAATCCGTGGTCTCATAAAGGTTCTTTGCTCTTCCGCCAAGCTCATTTAAAGCTACCTCATCCAGCTCTGGCGGAAAAGATGACCACATGCTCGAACACAGCACTTTCTCATCCAGCCTTTCCAGCTCCTGGACTGTGGTGATATCCTTTAAGGGATGATACATGCTGTCAAAGTAATATCCATTTTCAGGCATCTTTGCTATTATATGGCCCTCATCGTCGCGAAGAACCTGTGAGCCATCAGGCAATCTCTCAGGATTAAACCATTCTGGAACCTCGCAGGAGGAGCCGTCCGGAAGCTTACCCTTCTTCCAGCCTTTGGGTTCAAGCACAAACACGGCAACTACATCTGCACCTACCCTCTCGAGAATTTCCCTTTCCGGCTCGGCAAGCTGCTGGCGGTAATCATAGATCCTCGTCCGGCCCCCTTTTATCCCGAGGTAAGCTTTCAGCTTGTTGTATGCCATGGCCATAATGCCTGTAGAGAGCATTCCTCCTAAATCAATGGGAACTCTATCAGGCTCCTCATGTCTTAAGGCCGTAAGGACCCTTTCCCTTGAAGTCATTTGTTTTCTCCTCAAGTGTCATTTTCCTTGAGGCCCCGTGCTTTTATGCGTTGAGCTAAGAGCTTAAACTTTTCCTCCGAATAGGAGAAAAAGTTCTTATAAGCAGGACACAGATAACTTTCCTTTTGCCCCAGCTTATTTGCTATCATACGCAATCTGCTGCAGCCTTGATTGCAGATGAACTTGAACCTGCACTTCTTACATTCTGGATATTCAACCTCTTTAAGTCGAATAAATCTTTTAAACCTTTCGCTTTCCAGAATTTCGTCCAGCGGCCTTTCCCTCAGGTTTCCCAGGAACCAGCTCCTTTCCACCAGAAAATCACAGGGATAAACATCCCCATTATATTCGACCACCACATAACTTCCACCTCTTTTTTTAAACTCGCAGATTTCGGGTTCCATTCCAAGGTAAGCCATCAGTATGTTTTCAAACAGCCTGATGCTGACCTGAGGATTTCCTCCATTGAACCATACATTAAATAGTCTTCTCAGGAAAGATTCCCATTCCTCACAGGTTATGGCAAAGGAAGCTATTTTCTTGCCAGAGTCATCCACCTCCACGCAAGGGATGAACTGAAGGTAGAAAAAGCCTTCGTTAAGATAAAATTCGTAAAGCTCCTCAGGCCTGTTTACATTGGCCTTGCTGACAACGCTCAGGATATTGAACTCTACCTCATTCTCCCTTAAAATATCCACCGTCCGCATCACTTCCTTGAAGCTTCCCTTACCTGAGGCATAGGTTCGGTACCTGTCATGAACTTCCTGTGGACCATCTAAGGAAAGGCCTACAAGCATATTGAACCTTTTGAGAAATCGGGCCCAGTTTCTATCTATAAGCACGCCGTTTGTCTGAAGAGAGTTGGATACCAGCTGGCCATCTCTGCCGAACTTTATCTGCAGCTCAACTACTTTTTTGAAGAAATCCAATCCCGCAAGTGTGGGCTCGCCGCCTTGCCAGCAAAAGCTTACCGCATCGCCCTCCTCCATAAGCTGTCCGATAAGGATGGATAAGGTTTCATCGTTCATGCGGTGGGAGCGTAAGGAACGGTAAGGGTCGGTGGGGCGGTTGTGATAAAAGCAATAGCTACAGGAAAGGTTGCAGTCCGCAGAGACAGGTTTTACCAAAACGGAATTTATTTTGCTCACCTTAACTCCCTTCTAAAGATCCTTATCGTTCCATGTCTTTTTAATTTTCTAACTTGCTGTATTTTTAAAATGAGGTAACTTCTCAAGAAGACCACTCATTTTGTTTTGTTATAATGCCTCGTTGGGAGAGTCCACTTTCCTTAGTTTTTGTTTTGCCTTAGCATCATAGAGTAGTATATCGTTTTAATATTATACACATTCCGACACTTGTCAATTTGTTGGAGTTTCGCTTTCTATTCTTCGAAAAACCATTGTTCTGCCGCTTCTAGCACATTGATCGTGTAATAGTTCTTCTTTTCAGCTATGGAGATATTTCCCAACCTCTTTGAGTAAACAAAGGGGGTGGGAGTCTGAGCTACGGTACCTATGACCCATAGGTTTTCAGCCTGAAGGCGGAAAAGCTCCTTGCCAGCTTTTATCCTCTCCTCCTCAGAA